>JAOZUW010000018.1:0-12727 GCA_029938465.1 Bacteroidales bacterium
ATAACTAATTTGTAATATATTGAAATTAAAAGAGATAAGATTGGTGGTTTTTCATTAGCTTATTTTCTGTAGCGTTTATCTGTTTCAAAGATAGGTTTTTTATTTATAAAGGAGTATTTCTTACAGTAAATCTGTATTTTTGCTTGATGAAGCAAGCACCGTATTTAAAAGAAGGCGATAAAATAGGTTTGGTTTCTCCAGCTGGAAGAATAGAAGCAAAGCAAGTAAGAGCTGCTGTAAGAGTACTTCAGCGTTGGGGTTTAAAACCAGTTTTTGGTCGTCATATATTCTCTAAAGATTTTCAATTTGCAGGATCTGATAAAGTTAGAGCTTCTGATATACAGGAGTTTCTTGATGATAAAAGCATTAAAGCTATTTTAGCCACTCGAGGAGGTTATGGCAGCGCCCGAATTATAAATCAACTGGATTTCTCGGAATTGTTAATGCACCCTAAATGGTTTATAGGTTATTCCGATGTTACTGTATTTCATAATCACTTACATACTCATTTCTCTTTGGAGAGTCTACATGCTACTATGCCCAAGAATTTCCCGGAGGATGCTACGGAAAACTCATCTGTTGAGAGTTTAAGAAAAGCTCTTTTTGGAGAATTAACAGCGTATTCATTTTCCTCTTGTAAGGTATGGAGAGCTGGGGAGGCTGAAGGTTCCATTGTTGGAGGGAATCTTTCTATCTTGAATAGTTTAGCAGGAACAAGCAGTGATATTGATACACAAGGGAAGATTCTTTTTATTGAAGATATACAAGAATACCTCTATCATACGGATCGAATGATGCAAAACTTAAAGCTTAGCGGAAAGCTAAATAATTTAAAAGGATTGATAGTGGGTGGTATGACTGATATGCAAGATAACGATGATCCATTTGGTAAAACTGCTGAAGAAATTATATGGGATGCTGTAAAAGAGTATGAGTATCCGGTTGTTATGAACTTCCCGGCAGGTCATCAAGAACCTAATCTTGCTTTATACTTAGGACGAAATACACACTTATTTGCAGATTCGGAACATATTGTGCTTAAATTTTTGTAATTTGCCTGTTCAAAAAAAACAATTATTATGGATGATCAGATGCAAGATTTATTATTTGGTTTAGGAGTAACAACTTGGGGTTCTATAGCATTTTTTATTGTTGTAGTGTATATAGTAGCACAATGGCGTATTTTTGAAAAAGCCGGACAGCCTGGATGGGCAGCTTTAATCCCCATTTACAATGTTTATATTTTATTAAAAATTATAGGAAAACCTTGGTGGTGGATGTTATTGTTATTCTTCCTTCCTATTTTTAATATAATTTTCGCTATTTGGATGGTTAATCTACTCTCCAAGAGCTTTGGAAAAGAGGTGTTATTTACTATTGGTTTATTGGTATTAGGGTTCATTTTTTATCCCATATTAGGTTTTGGTGATGCAAAATATCTAGGTCCGGCAGGAAAATAATTATGGCCGATCATAATGATTTAGGAAATTTAGGTGAACAGTTAGCTTTAGAATATTTAGTAGCTAAGGGTTACAAAATATTGGATACCAATTGGCAATTTCAGCATAAAGAAATTGATATTATTGCCAAAAAGCCTCCTTTTATTGTTTTTGTAGAAGTAAAAACCCGTCGCACCAATTATTTTGGAGAACCATTTACTTTTGTTAATGTGACCAAACAACGTCATCTGGTAAAGGCAGCTAACGAATATGTGAACCGTTTTGATATTGATGATGAAGCGCGTTTTGATATTGTCTCGGTTTTATATAACGATCATCAAAAAGACATTAAGCATATTGAAGATGCTTTTTATGCCAGAATGTAATGCAAGAAAAATTCATCTCATATATCACCGAAAACAAACTGATATCACTCAAACAAAAAACTTTGTTGGCGGTTTCAGGTGGACGTGATTCTGTAGTCTTGTGTGAGTTATATCATCAAGCTCAATTGCCTTTTGCTATAGCCCATTGTAATTTTAATTTAAGAGCTGAAGAATCAGATGCTGAGGAGGTTTTTGTAAATCAATTGGCTAAGAAATATGCGGTAGAGATTTTTGTAAAAAATTGTGATACAAAAGCTTATGCCGAAAAGAAAAAAATATCTATTCAGATGGCAGCTAGGGAATTACGTTTTTCTTGGTTTGAAGAGTTATTTAAACAATATGATTTTAAATTTTATGCAGCAGCACACCATAAAGATGATAGTGTAGAAACATATTTGATCAATCAGATACGTGGAACAGGTTTATCAGGTTTGCATGGAATACAGCCTCAGAATATTCATCTAATTCATCCTTTATTATTTGCTTCACGGAGTGATATTGATGAATTTATTAAGAAGAATAGCTTAGATTTTCGAGAGGATAGTTCCAATACTTCCATAAAGTATTTGCGAAATAAAATTCGCCATCAGATTATGCCTGTTTTGGAGGAGATAAACCCTAATATTCAAGAGGTTTTTGAACAAAATATACATCGTTTCTCTGAAACTGAAAAGATGATGGAGTATTTGATGGACCATTTTAGGAAAGAGAATTGCTATGTAAAGGATGAGGAGTTGATCATTAAAACGGAAGCTTTACTGAAACTTCCTTTTGCTTCTACTTTATTGTTTGAACTGATTAAAGCTTATGGGTTTTCTTACACTCAAGCTCAGCAGTTAATACAATCGGAGCAGCAGCATAGTGGAGCTTTAATGTATAGTAAAACTTATCAGCTATTGCGCGATAGAGTTCAATATATTATTCGAAAGCAAGGAGTTAAGGATATTCAAAGTGTATTTTTTGAAGTTCGGGAGAATGGAAAGAATATCAGCCATCCATTTCATATGAGTTGTGAAGTAAAGAAGCAATGGCAAATATTAAGAGATGAAGAAACAGCACAAATAGATTATAATAAGCTGAGTAGTACTTTAGAGCTGAGAAAATGGAAACAGGGGGATTATTTTTATCCTTTAGGAATGAAGGGGCGAAAAAAGATGCTCAGTGATTTTTTTATTGATTTGAAATTGAATCTTTTTGAAAAAGAAGAGCTGTGGTTGTTATGTTCTGATAATAAAATAGTTTGGGTTGTGGGCTATAGAATTGATGATCGATATAAAATAACTAAATCTACCGAAAAGGTTTTGGAATTAAAGATTCTTACACCTCCCATTTGATCAAAATATTCATTTTTGCAAGGATTTTTATCCCCTAATCTTCTTTCATATATTTCTTAAAAAGATCGGGTCGGCGAATTTTAGTTCGTTCTATTGCCTGCTCATGTTTCCATTCTGCAATTTTTTTATCATTACCAGAGCGTAAAATATCTGGCACTTTTTGACCTTTATAATCAGCTGGTCGGGTATAAACAGGTGGAGATAGTAAGCCATCTTGAAAAGAATCGGAAAGGGCAGAGGTTTCGTCACCTAAAACTCCTGGGATTAATCGGATTAGACTATCTGCAACTATCATGGCACCAATTTCACCACCACTAAGCACATAATCACCTACACTTATTTCTAAGGTGATGTATTTTTCTCGTAGTCTTTCATCAACTCCTTTGTAGTGCCCACACAGAATTATTATATTTCCATAAGAGGACATTTTATTGGCCATAGCCTGATCAAATACCTGTCCATCAGGAGTCATAAAAATAATTTCATTGTAAGTTCTTTCACTTTTTAGTTTTTCAATTAAACGGGCTATGGGATCTGCCATCATCACCATACCTGCTCCACCACTAAACGGATAGTCGTCTACTTTTTTATGCTTATCAGTGGAATAATCTCTGATATTGTGCAAATGTATTTCTGCTATTTCTTTATTTATAGCGCGTTTGATAATAGAATGATCAAAAGGGCCTTGAAACATTTCAGGAAAAATAGTGAGGATATCTATTCGCATAGCATTATTTTTACATTTATAATTGATCTACCACCAATGAATACTGTCATTGGAATAGGTGAATATTCTTTCTTCTTTTCTGGAGTCCATTTCCACAAGCCAAAGTAAGGCATTTGTAGGAACTTTGGAAAATTCTAAAGCATTATTATTCTCGGCTTTTAAGGTGTCAATGCTTATCCATTCTTCCTGCCAATACTTTAAAATATAGTTTTTTCCGGTCTTAAAGTTGGTTTTTTCTATTTCATCGGTTGTTTGAACAATGGTTCTCCGTGTAGTGGAGTATAGCTTAAAACTTTGTAGTTTATTGGTGTCAGCTAATAAAAAATGAACCTGACCTGCTTTATCTACAATAAATGGAGGATTTGTTTCTGTCAGTTTTCCTTGGTGTAGGTAACAAGATTTATATACAATCTCTTTACCCATATCACTGAATGTGGCAGTAGTATTTTTTATTTCTCCCCAGTGAATGGCCTTCCAATTTCCTGAATTGAAAACAGCGATATAAGCATAATGAATACTATCCGGAGCAGCTTTTTTTAAGTTGATTGTTACTTGAGCCGTTGAAATATAATCGCTGGTAACATCAGCATAATTTCTTCTTTTTAACCATCCAGGTAGTTTTTCGTAAGAGGGTGCTTTGGCAGCCAAACAATCTTTTTGTCTTGAAAATGTTTTGCGATAGACTTTGGCTTTTTTATTGGCTAATTTATATTCGTAAGGATTAGCTTCTCCACCCATAAAGATAATGACTTTTTTATCTTTTGTTAGGGTGGCATTCCAAGCGTGATTGTTTCCGGTATTGGGCCAGGCGGGAGTGTAATCGCTCATTACAGGAACTCCCTGAGCACGCATGGCATAAATAGCCAAATTGGTCATGTCTTCACAACGTCCTCTTTTGTGTTCAAGCATTTCCGATAATCCAAGATCAGTAGGATGTCGATAAAAAAGTGGATCGAAACTATACCAGGATTTTATATCTTGATTGATAAGAGTGGCTATTTCAATGGGATCTGTATGGTCTTTGGCAGAATCCATTACCCAAGCATATTTTTCATTGAAATATTTTCGCCAAGGTTCCAAAGGCTCATTTGAAGCACGATAGGGAAGTACAAATTCACAGAATTCCTGAAAGTTCAGGTTTTTAGTCCACGGTTTTTTCCAAGATTCAAAAGCCAAATCAATATTTTCAATTAAATAATCAGCTTGTATAGCTTCTATATCATAAATAATGGTATCTCTTTTAAAATTCATCTCCCCAATTATTAACTCTAGGGAGTCCCAGGCGTCGAGCATAACAGCATAAGATGGATAATTGATAACATCAAAGTCAATGGTATTTCCTGCTGTATCAACAATTTTTGTAATGGAATAGCTATGACCTTCCATATTCCCTATCAGAAAATAGGCAGCTTTTAATTTTAAACTGTCTGGCGGCAATTGGTAATGATCTAATACTTTTTGTAATTCATTTGCATTGCTTTTTGATTTTTCTAATGCTTGGAAAACATCTTTTGGTATAGATGATTCCTGACAAGATGATAGCAGTAGCAAAGTCAAAAGAGTGTATATTATATGCTTCATAAAAAGGTGTTTAGTGAACCAGTTTATCTCATGTCAATCACTTCTACATCAGGATATTGTGCGCTATCGAAAGTGAAGCTAGAAGCAGGAATATCTGTATCAGTAATAAATTGTTTGATCTCATAAGAAAAGATATTATCGTCAAAATCATGGATGATAAAATCGGATAATTGCATTTTTGTTTTGTCAACCATAAGGATAACATAATCGAAATTGGAGTTTTTTTCTTTGGGCTTTAATTCCAATTGATACAAAATCCTTCCGTCTCGTTTTACTTCATCTTTTAACTTGGCTGAATAATCATCAGTATAACTAGAGAGTAATTTTGTTGGACTAAAACCTTCATCACCATCTTTTTCATTTATTTGTACTTCTTCGCTATCGGCTAAATAAGTCCAAATAGTTATCCCATCCGAAATGATTTCTTGACCAGCAATACTTAAACTATATTGATCTCCAGACATCAGCAAGGTGCCGTTAGTGGTTTCATCTATACCTGCACTTTCATTACTCATTTTATAGGCAAAACTTACTTTAATGTTTTTATAAGAATTGGTTTTTGTAGTTAATTCATTCAGAATTTCTTCTGCATTTTTAGTTTGAGCTGATAGGCTAAAGATGCCGTATAAAAACAATACTGTTAGGAGGCTTAGTTTTTTCATAAACGTCTATTAAAGTTATTAAAAAATAGAGATGCAAAGGTACATTATTTTTAGAAAATGCTATTCTTGGTCTCTTGCGTATAAGTCTTGCAAAAACTGTTCCAAAGCCATATCATTGGCTACCCTAACTTCTCTGGCTTTACTACCTTCAAATGGACCTACAATTCCAGCGGCTTCTAATTGGTCAATAATTCTACCTGCACGGTTGTATCCAAGTTTGAGCTTACGCTGAATAAGAGATGTAGAGCCTTGTTGAGCAATAACTATAACACGAGCAGCATCTTCAAAAAGTTCATCTCTATCTGCCGGGTTGATACCTGCATTTTGTTCACTCACATCTTTTTCTGATTCTGGTAATATAAAGGCAGAAGGATATGCTCTTTGACTTCCAATAAAATCTGTAATAGCATCCACTTCAGGTGTATCAATAAAGGCACATTGAATACGTGTCATATCATTTCCTGTTGACATCAGCATATCTCCACGACCAATAAGTTGGTCAGCACCTCCGGAATCTAAAATGGTTCGAGAATCAATGCGGGAGGTTACTCTAAAAGCAATACGAGCCGGGAAGTTGGCTTTAATAATACCTGTAATTACATTCACCGATGGTCTTTGTGTAGCAATAACAAGATGAATACCAATGGCTCTTGCCAATTGAGCTAATCGAGCAATGGGTCCTTCTATTTCTTTTCCAGCTGTCATCATTAAATCGGCAAATTCATCCACTATTAATACAATGTATGGCATATATTTATGGCCTTTCTCCGGGTTTAAACGACGAGCAATAAATTTGGCATTGTATTCTTTAATGTTTCTTACTTGAGCTTCTTTGAGTAAATCATAACGATTGTCCATTTCGCTAACTAAAGAGTATAGGGTATGAACAACGGTTTTTGTATCAGTGATAATAGCTTCTTCATTATCGGGCAGTTTTGCTAAATAATGGCGTTCTATTTTAGAAAATAAAGTGAGCTCCACTTTTTTAGGATCCACCATTACAAATTTTAATTGTGAAGGATGTTTTTTATAAAGCAATGAAGTGATAATAGCGTTCAATCCAACAGATTTTCCTTGTCCGGTTGCACCTGCCATCAACAGATGGGGCATTTTAGCCAAATCGAAAGTATAACTCTCATTGCTGATGGTTTTTCCCATTACAATAGGTAAATCATATTTTGATTCTTGAAAAATCTTAGATTGAATAACACTACGCATCGGAACAATTTCAGGTTTGCTATTGGGAACTTCAATACCAATGGATCCTCTTCCTGGAATAGGCGCTATAATCCTGATACCCAATGCGGCTAGGCTTAAAGCGATATCGTCTTCCAGATTTTTTATTTTTGAGATTCGAACCCCGGGAGCGGGTACAATTTCGTAGAGCGTTACTGTGGGGCCTACTGTAGCTTTTATCTTTTGTATTTTTATTTTATAATTCTCCAGCGTTTCTACAATGCGGTTTTTATTGGCTTCAAGCTCTTCTTTATAGATATTTATTTTATCGGAGCCATGCATTTCCAGCAAATCGATACTTGGGAAAACATAATCAGCTAGATCCTCAGTAGGATCATAAGGAGTATCTATTCCATGGGTTTTTGATACTTTTTCTTCGTCCCCACTTTCTACTTTTAGTTTTGGTGATTCTGGTGTAACTTCATGAG
Source organism: Bacteroidales bacterium (assembly GCA_029938465.1). GTDB lineage: Bacteria > Bacteroidota > Bacteroidia > Bacteroidales > UBA12170 > UBA12170. The sequence goes on from JAOZUW010000018.1 coordinate 7,794, forward strand.
AAGTCTCTGAATTTTCTTCTTCTTGAAGAGCTATTTCTTCTGGCATTTCAAGTTCCAGATCCGTAGAGAAATCAGAAGTGTTTTTTTCTTTATCTTCGGTTTCATCGGTAACCAGATTAATAGTATTCTCTTTTTCCAGATTTACTTTTTTTGTTAAAGGAATCTCTGTTTCTTCATCATCAATTGCATATTCTTGAGTGTTATATTTATCCTCAGCATTTGATGATGTTGATGATTGCTTTTCTATATTCTTCTTTTCGTTTTTGGAATGCCAATCTTTCATCCAGCGCAATGGAAAAGAAAAATGAACTACAGCAAAAATGATAAAGGAAAAACTAAGTAGTATCACCAGACCTGTTAATCCCATAAGGTTTTGTAACCATAGCGATGATTGGTATCCAAAAGTACCACCCAAAATCGTCCAGATAGAATTGGTAAAAATAGTTCCAAACAATATGGAGAACCATATCATTGCAGCAAAACTGATTTTAAAGGTTTTCTTAATCGGAAGAAACTGTATATTGAACAATAGTTTGCTTCCCACTAAAAAGAAAAGCAATACAAATAGAATGGAGGCTATTCCAAACATCTGATAAATAAATAGATGACCAATATACGCACCTAAAAATCCTCCCCAGTTATTCATGGGCGTTTGATCCATGATATTGCTCCAGGAAAAGTGATATATTTTATCGTAATCTGCTGTCCAATAAAAAAGATAAGAAATAAAAGAAAATGCTAAGAACAGGGAGAGTAATAGGAAAAACACACCTAAAATAAGCTTGAGTTTGTCAGATTGAACAAAGGAAATAGAAGGTCTTTTAAAGGCTTTTTTTTTCTTCTTTTTATCTTTGGGTTTATTGCTTTCTGTTTTCTTTTTATTAGTCTTTCTTGCCATTGGGATATACTATGTTTACTACAAAAATACATTTTTAGAAGGAATAGCAAGATTGTTAAATGATAAAGTTGTTAAATAGCGATTGTGCACAAATGTTAAGACCGTTGCAAGAGCAAATATTTTGTTCAAATATGAAGCATGAGAATTTTCAAACCCGCAGCATACTATTGTATTCGAGGACTTTAAAAATTTGACAACGAAGTAGTTGGGCAAAAGATTTCTCATTTGTCTAAAGATCTTGCCTTTTTGTAACAGTCTTATGTTGATATGGGATCCAACTTAAGAAAGCTGTGATACAAAAAAAGAACGACAACTTGCCGTTCTTTTTTTAGAACTATAGTAGTGAAATTAGTCAATAATGGTAATATCCATAGAATCACCTTCTTTAATTTGATCTACAAGATCTACATTTTCTACTACCTTACCAAAGCAAGTGTGATTACGATCGAGGTGAGCAGTGTTTTCGCGGCCATGAACAATAAAAAACTGTGATCCACCTGTGTTTCTACCTGCGTGAGCCATACTTAATACACCACGGTCGTGATATTGGTTTTCGCCATCCAATTCACAATCAATTGTATAACCTGGGCCTCCCATTCCTGTTCCATCAGGACATCCACCTTGAACTACGAATTCAGGAATTACTCTATGAAAGATTAATCCATTATAATATCCTTTTTTAGCTAGGCTTACAAAGTTTTCTACTGTTTTTGGAGCGTCTTTCTCGTAAAACTCCACCTTCATTACACCATATTTGGTTTTAATTTCTGCTGTTGCCATCTTTTTATTGTTTAGTATTATTATTTATTTTTCAATTCTATTTTTAACTTCCTTCAACTCATTAAAGAAAACTTTAAACTTTGAACCTTGAACTTTAAACCTTGAACTTTAAACCTTGAACCTTGAACTTTGAACCTTGAACCTTGAACCTCAAACCTTATTGTATAGTTCTAAAAACCTTATCCCATCGTATTTTGCCATCAGTTAAGCCTTTATTTGGATCTAAGGATAACCAAACAAAAACAGCTTTACCCACAACATGATCCTCAGGAACAAAGCCCCAATAGCGTGAATCTGCAGAATTGTGACGGTTATCACCCATCATCCAAAAATAATCCTGCTTAAAAGTATAACTGGTACTAAGTTCTCCGTTAATAAAAATTTTGTTGTTTTTTACTTCAAAATCATTGTTCTCGTATTTGCTGATCAGCTTTTTGTATAGCGCAATATTTTTCATATTTATAGCTATAGTTACTCCTTCTTTTGGGATTGTTAATGGACCAAAATTATCCTGATTCCATTTAAAGTTAGTGGTGTCGTGTGGGAAAATAGGGGAGTATATCTGACCTTTAGGTTGAATACGAGCTTCTACTTTTTTAACATTGGAATAAGATTCCATTATTTTTTTCTTTTCAGCACTCAATGGAATAATAAAATGACTGTTGCTCATCTTTCCACCTTCGGTAATATTCAATTTATCTATTATTCTTTTGTTAAACCCTGTTCCATTGGTATATATATCATACATAAATTGCATATCCTCAGGATTTTCAGCTGCTAGTCCATTAATATGCAATTGTTGATTGATGATTTCTATCTCATCTCCAGCAATAGCAACACAACGTTTAATGTAATTCTCACGTTTGTCAACTGGTCGAGCTGTAACTTGATACAATTTCCAGATAGCATCTCGGCCCATACCTTTTTTATATTTAACGCCATAACGTTGCTGCATCTCTGTTTCTTTATCGCGCACAATTTGGTAATAATCTTCGTTCTGACGTTCTAATACCACCGTATCACCACTGGGGTAATTAAACACTACCACATCGTTATTTTTTACTATTCCAAAACCGGGATAACGATGGTAGGGTAGTTTGGGCCAGTTTAAATATGATTTAGTAAACTTTGTTAGGGGTAAAGTATGGTGTACAAAAGGAAATGCCAAAGGTGTTTGTGGTGATTTTGGTCCATAAGCCATTTTGCTAACGAATAAATAGTCGCCCACCAATAAGCTTTTTTCCATTGAAGAGGTAGGTATAGTATAGGCTTCCATTAAAAAGATTCGGATAATGCTGGCTGCAATCACAGCAAATATAATAGCATCTACCCATTCTCTGGCGGCTGTTTTTTTTATTTTCTCTTGCTTAGCGGGTTCAATCCAACTGGTATTAGTGTTTTTATTTAACCAAGGGAAATAGATAAATGGAAAAAGAGCTACTAAAGCCTGATCTAAGGGTTTATTTTTGCCAAATCCTTTAATAAGCTCAATGCATAGAAGCATAAAAGTAAATACATTGATAAAAGGTATGATCATCCATAAATACCACCAATAGGATTTTTCTACTAGTTTTATCCACAGATAAAGGTTGTAAAATGGGATAAGCACTTTCCAGCCTGGAATTCCTGCTTTTTCAAATAATGGATAAGCAAAAGCAGCAGGTATTGTTAGCATTACTGGAATGCTTAAAATGAATATCAATAAATCCATAGGAATCAGTTTTTTTAATTCTTTGCAAATTTGGCTTATTCTGCTCTTAAATAAAAGTTTTAGGGCTTAAAAATTGTTAAGCTCGATTTAAGTGGTAAAAATAGTTTTAGATATTAATTATTTATCGTATAAAAAACTAAAAGCTTGCAATAAAATAAACTTCCGGGAAAAATGGCGATAATTGGTTTGTTGGAGCTATAAGCGATTGGGATTCAAGAGATATTGAAGTGGATTTATCTTTCCTCCCTGCCGATAAAAAATACCAAATAACTCTGTATCAATACGGTGTGAATGCAGATAGAATTGCTATTGATTTTAAGTAAACAAAATCAATTGTCAATCACAGCTTTAAACAAGAAATACTTCTTGCAAAAGGTGGTGACATAATAATAATATTGAATCCGATGGAATAATTATTATTAACAATCTACAAATATTTTATGCAGGATGGTCGATTGAACATGCTGCTTTTTATTTTTCAGATATTCTGCAAATCCTTATTATTGCTCACTCTTCACATTCCTTGCCGCCCTCTTTTTATTTGCCAATAACAAGTATTTATAATTCATTGAATTACCATTACTTAAGGCTTTGAAAAGTCTATTATATTTATTATATTTGAGCTCAAAAATTAACATAAAAACAAAATTATGAGAAAATTTACACTATTATTGGCTCTTGTGTTTTGCTCAGCAATAATTACAACTGCACAAAACAACGCTATTTCGAATCAACAAATCAATCCTTTAGCATTTAGTCAAGGTGTTTCAGGAAACACTGTTCATCAACCAACCTCCGGAAAAGGCGTTGGCGATGTAATAAGCCAAATGACTACTGCTCCAGTACATGCTTGGGGTGTTGCTTTCGATGGTCAGTATTTATATTTTACAGACCCCTTTGGATCTAATGGCACAACAATTCACCAATACGATCTTAGTGGTAATTCCACAGGCTATACAATAGATGGCAACTATGGTGGTAATTCATGGGTAGGTGATATGGCAAGTGATGGAACGCTGCTTTATTGCTGCAACGTAGGAGGCGACAATGCCATAAATGTCTATAATATTGCAAGTGGTGCATTAGTAAATACGTTAACCGGAGATTGGTCTTTTGAAAGTCAACGTGGTTTGGCTTACGATGCTGTACATAACGAATTCTATATTGGAGGATGGAACTCTAATAATATATGGCGTGTCGATGCTTCAGGTACAACTATTAGTGAATTTGCATTTGCTGGCATAAGTGGACTCGCCTGGAGTCCAACCGGAGGACCAAACGGAACCGGCTCTTTGTGGGTATCTATTAGCAATGCAAACGATTTAGTTACTGAGGTGGATCCTAATAATGGATGGGGAACAATTCAAAGTTTTGTTATTCCAGACGGTAGTGGGTATTCAGGTGCAGGACTAGGAATGAATTCTGATGGAAATTTATGGGTAGTAAATCAAAGTAATGAAATTGTTTACTTGGTTGATTCTGGTGCATCTGCTCCACCTCCTCCAAACGTTCCATTGTCAAACTGGGCATTGGTCATTAGTATCT
>JAOZUW010000018.1:12737-32472 GCA_029938465.1 Bacteroidales bacterium
TTTGTTATCATTCGTCACACTAGTTTCTTTAGTTAATATCATAAATTTTATAAATGAACTTGTTTATAATTCAATATCAAAAGTCGCTTCTTAGGAGCGATTTTTTTAATTATTGAAATAGACTTATTTTTCTTGGGTTTTGAGGCCTGCCAAATCGTTTCCGGCAGCATCTTCAAAATACTCATATTTAATCACTATCGAAAAGCCTGATGCAAAGTTTATGATTCTCTTTTGGGCTTGCTCCTTAAAACCTTGCTTCTGATAGATCTTGCCTATTTATAAAGCCAATTCTGATGCAAAATAGTAGTCTTTTTCTGAATCCAAATAAATTACTTTTTCAATGGCCTCAATCGCCTTATTATTATGCTGATTTTCGTTGGAATTATGCTGAATTAGTTTGCATCTCATGCAATTTTTCTTAAAAAAAGACCTCTATTGAATAGCGGTAATAATAATACTATTACTTTTGTAGGCAAAAGAGAAGTAACAACCCATATCAAAAATATATAAATGAAATACTTAAAGACATCTATTTTACCAATTATTATTTTAATGGCAGCCATTTTTAGCCTTTATAAATATCAAGAAAGCACCTCTTATGATCATCCTAAACTATTACCTGGCGAATGGATGGCTTCGCAACGAATGTTTCCCTATAATGAAATAAAGCAAGATGTATATATAAAAGAGATGAAAAAAGCTCAAGAAATGGCTTTGCAAACTCGTGATGATAACTATGAATGGGAATTCGTTGGTCCAACAAATATTGGAGGAAGAATTACTGATTTGGAAATGCCTGCTGGGCAATCTGATATTTTATATGTGGGTGCAGCCAGTGGAGGAATATTTAAAACTACTGATGCTGGTTCAAGTTGGGAACAGATTTTTCATAATGTCCCTACTATTTCAATAGGTGATTTAGTCATTGATCCTCAGAATCCTGAGGTGTTGTATGCCGGTACAGGAGAAGCCAATTCAAGTAGTTACAGCTTTTTAGGTAGTGGTATTTATAAATCAACTGATGCCGGAGCGTCTTGGACTTTTTCTGGCTTGGAAAACTCTGCCTATATTGGTAGACTTATTGTAGATCACAATGATTCTGAAAGGGTTTATGCTGCTGCTTGTGGTAATTTATTTACCCCAAGTGATGATAGAGGTATTTATAGAAGTATGGATGGAGGTGAGAATTGGGAACAAGTTTTGTTTGTTACAGATACCACAGCCGCCATTGATTTGGTTCAGGATCCAAGTAATGCTGATGTTCTTTATGCTGCCTTTTGGGAAAGGAGTAGGGGTTTGACCTATCGTCATTCTCATGGAAAAACAACAGGGATATATAAAACTATTGATGGAGGAGATACCTGGGTAGAACTCACTGATGGTTTGCCAAATCCTCTTCAAGATAAAGGTCGTTTAGGTTTAACTATTTCGGCTTCTAATCCTAACGTGCTTTATGCTTTTTATGATTTGCCTGATCAAGAAATAGGCGTATATAAAACTACTGATGCAGGAGCGCAATGGCAAAGAGTGAATGATGGAGCACTTTATGGAATGGGCTCTTCCTTTGCTTGGTATTTTGGTCAGATAAGAGTGCATCCTGAAGATGAAAATAAAATTTTTACTTTGGGGCAAAAAAGCTATCGTTCTGATAATGGAGGGCAGAATTGGTTGGGTATTAATGAATCAGATATTCATGTGGATCATCATGCTATGTGTTTCGATTTAAATTCCGGGAAAACCTATATGGGCAACGATGGTGGTTTATATTCTTCTACTAATAATGGAAACAACTGGACTAAAATTAATAATTTACCTATTACTCAGTTTTATGCTTATGATGTGAGCGAAACCAATCAGGATTTTCAGGTTGGAGGCACACAGGATAATAACTCTATTCGCACTCTGGATGGACAAGCTGATAGTTGGGAAGCAGTTTTAGGAGGTGATGGAATGTATAGCCGTATCAACCAGCAAAACAATAATATTGCTTATGCAGAGTATCAATGGGGAAATTTATACAGAAGTTTCTCTGCTATGGATTATGATCCAAATTATGATAATGTTGCAGGAGCTATGAGTGGAGATCGGAATAATTGGTCAGCACCTTTAGAACTTACTCCAGGACAAAATGAAATTGCTTATTTTGGTACACATAGAGTTTGGCGTAGTATCAATAATGGAAGCTCATGGTCGGCTATTAGTTCAGATTTAACAGCTGGTGGCTCCAATTATTTTTACACTTTGACTTGTTTGGCTATTAGTTCGCAAAATTCGGATTATATAATGACAGGCTCAGGTGATGGAATGATTCATATTTCTACCGATTATGGTAGTAGTTGGCAAAATATTTCGGAAGATCTGCCCACGCGTTGGATCACTGATGTGGTTTTTGATCCTATTGATGAAAACACCATTTATGCAACCCTATCCGGTTTTCGTTGGGATGAAGAATTACCTCACGTTTTTAAATCGACTGATTTGGGTGAAAACTGGGAAGATATTAGTGGTAATTTGCCAGAAATACCAATCAATCAATTAGTAGTTGATCCAGACGATACTCAGGAACTTATTGTAGGTACAGATGCAGGTGTGTTTATGACTGTAGATGGTGGTGAAAACTGGGAAAGTATTTCTGGAAATATGCCTTTGGTTCCCATTGTAGCTCTTAAGCTTATTCCTTCAACAAAGGATTTATATGCAGCTTCATATGGTATTTCAACACATAAAATAAATTTAAATGATGTAAATGTTGGTCTTCAGGAATCAGTGAAGGTAAAATCTAGTTTTAATATAAAGTGGATGAATTCTAATGGGCAGAATTATTTGTTTATTGAGAATGCAGCTTCACAAAATTTTAGTTGGAGTGTTTATAACGAAGCTGGACAACTATTACAGGAAAAATCTTTAGGCACTTATGATAAAGGTAGTCATAGGGTTTCTCTGGATGGAGAATTTTCAAATGGCACTTCATTTATAATTATTAAAGTATCTGGAGAAACAAATTCTCAAAGCTTGAAGCTGGTACTATAAAAGTTACCTAAAAGAGTTTGTAGCCTTTAGCTTATGATCTCAACATATTTTAAAAACGTACTGCAAGTTTCAGATTAAATTGTCGAGGGGTGAGATAATTTGGGACCAAGTAAACATAATTCTGATTATCTTTTACCCATAGATAGCTTACCGTGTTTTTGATATCTAATAAGTTTAAAACCTCAAAAGTTAAATCTACATTAGTAAAATGTTTAAACATACCATTTGTTTTTTGATTTCTAGGTCCAATAACTTCATAGGCAAAACCAATATCTACTCTTCGGTACGGTGGCATACGGGTAATAACTGTATTATACTCAGCATCAGGGTAGTAAACAGGTAGCCCAGTACCAAAGCCTAAGTTCATATTCATTTTAAAACTGGGCAGCATGGGTAAATAATCTTGAAAGAAAATATTTACAGTAACTCTTTGGTCGGTGGGTCTTGGTATCCAAACGTTCTCGGCAGTATTCGGATCTTCAACTAATAATTGATTGTAATAATTATCACGTAAAATTTCGTTGGTTTGCATGATTGACAAGCTCATCCAGCTTTCTACACCAGGAACAAATTCACCATTTATTTTAAAGTCAAGACCGGTAGCATATCCTCTAGAGCTGTTTTCGCCACTATATATAATGCGTACATTTTCTACAATAAATGGAATCAAATGATCCATATATTTGTAGTAAGCTTCAGTAGTTAATTTAAAGGGTCGATTCCAGGCGATAAAATTATAATCAGAGCCCAAAACAAAATGCATGCTTGATTGTGCTTTTATATTTTCGTTTAGCGAACCGTCAGGGCGACGTAGCTCTTTGTAAAATGGGGGTTGGTAATATAATCCTGTTGCAAATCGAAACAAAATATCTTTTTCCCATTCGGGTTTGTAAGAAAAGGCTGCACGTGGACTTACTAAAAACTGATTACTATAATCCCAATAGTTAAAACGAGCACCAAGCGTTAAAGACATGGTATTCTTTAAATGGAAAAAATCCCAATTGTTTTGCAAGTATCCTGTTAACCTATTCGATGATAGTTTGTTGTTTGAAATAACCGTATCAAATAAAATAAAAGGGTAGTTTCCTTGCATGCCAGGATCAATAAAGCCCAAAGAATCTGGAGGATTTGGAGTAGAATATCCGGCCGAATCTATCATCTCCCATTCACGCATACGATCGTCAAATTTTTCGTGTTGATATTTTATACCCCACTGTAATAGGCTAAACTCTTTTTCCTGCATACCTTGATGTTCAAGACTGTAAACGGTAGCGTTGAGTCTATTTCGTGCATGATTCAAATAAGTTCCAACTCCTTTGCTTTCAATCACTTCGCCAAAGTCTTCCTGTCCAAGGTTTGTTTCGAGTTTTCCAATCCAATATTGCCCCTGAATATCGTAATTCTCTCGTTCAAAAGTGCTATAGGTAGATCCTATTAGTTTGAGTTGGAGTTTGTCGTTGGGGGTATAGGTTGTGGTAACAGCTCCAAACCAAGTGTCAAAACGATCAATTTCCTGACCATCGAAATATATTTTCAACTTATAAGCTTCTTTTATATGACCAAAAGATGTTTCACGATTTTCGGGTATTAGTTTGTATGAATTACGAGCATAATTCCCCAGCACTTCTAGTTTCCATTTAGGATGCACTTGATAGGTGAGTAATGCCTGAATATCAGTAAAAGAAGGTTTATACTCTCCCTTGGTATCCATAGAACTTAATAAATATTGATTAGATTTTTGTCTAAATCCTACCAAATAGGTCATCTTTTTTTGTGCTGCTACACCTTCGAAGTGAAATGAGCCACCAAGCAAACTAATATCTGCTGAGCCTGCAAATTTTGTAGGTTTTCGGTATTGAATATCTAAAACAGACGACATCTTATCGCCATATTTGGCATCGAAACCACCTGCCGAAAACAATATAGAAGATACCAAATGGGAATTGATAATACTGAGGCCTTCTTGTTGTCCACTTCTGGTTAAGATAGGTCGATATACTTGAATGCCATTGATATAGACCAGATTTTCATCAAAGTTTCCTCCGCGTACCGAATACTGAGAGCTCAATTCATTATTTGAAGAAACGCCAGGCATAGTTTTTACTAAAGCTTCAATTCCTCCGGAGGCAGTTGGAATTACCAAGGCCGATTGTGGATCAATTCGTGTTAAAGTAGTTTTTCTTACTTCCTTGTCTTCTACAATAACATCGCTTAATTGTTTAGCCGATTGCAAAAGAGTAATATTTACTACTTTTTCTTGGCCAGCTCTCATCTTGAGATTGGTTTCTTCACTTTTGTAACCAATAAAAGAAAAGATAAGAGTGATGTTCTTATTTGGAGTAAGTTCAATGCTGTAATTACCATGATCATCGGTAGAGGTGCCACCTGCTTTGCCTTTAATGCTAATATTTACCAATGGAATGGCTTGGCGATTTTCACCGATTACTTTGCCAGAAACTTTTGCCATTTTGTTTTGCGAAAAAACCGCAACGGTAGGCCAGCTGAAGAGGATGACAAGGATGATAAGAATATATATTTTAAGCTTCATAAATTACTTCTTCTTTTTAAAATCGCCATTTTGCCAAGCTTTAATAAATTTCCACCAGGCAATGGGGTCCAAAACAGTAATGGGTGGTGTTTGTCCATTATAATACATTTCGTAGGCAATTCTATCCATATCATCATCATAATTATAGGCCGCATTGCTTTCATGAAAAACAACTTCTTTTGGTTGTTGTATCGCACTAATTTCAATATTTTTTTTGGCCTGAACCACTTCATCATCTTCAATTTCATCATTTAGAAACGACTCTTTAAAATCCGTTTGGTTTGCAGGCCATGGATAAATAATAGTTTCTGCAAGCTCCAGAGTATCTCTTCTCATTATTTGTATGACAGAATATCTATCAGTTTCTATGTCTTTAGGAATTACAAATAATGCAGAAGCAAAACCTAAAGCACTAAAACGAATAGAATCAGATTCCTGAGCATAAAACGAAAAATATCCTTCCTTAGTACTTATAGTGCCCAAATTTCTGTTGAGAACCAAAATGCTTGCATAGGACACGGCTTGTAAGCTATCACCTTGCATAATTACCCCAGAAAATAATACAGGATTCTTTTCTTGCGACCAAGCTATTTGTGAGCTCAAAACAAGGATTAGAAAAGATATGATAAGCCTATAAATCATGCGAGCAAATGTACATTAAATTTGTTATTTATAGATTTATCAATTAAACAAAAAAAGTGCTGTTTGATTAAACAAACAGCACTTAAAAATATCTTTATAAAGGCTTATGCGTTATAAAAACCTTTTTCTTTAGCATCTTTTAGAGCACTACTAATTCCTACTTTATCAATGATTCTCATTCCTTTAGCAGATACTTTCAATGTGATGAATTTATCTTCTTCTGGAATATAAAATTTCTTACTATGTAGATTTACATAGAATTTTCTTCTTGTTTTATGATGAGAGTGAGAAACGTGGTTCCCTGTGATTACTTTTCTTCCTGTAATTTCGCAAACTTTTGCCATCGCTATTCCTTTTAATTCTTGTATCTAAAAACGGACTGCAAAATACGGTATAATATTTTAAATAAGCAAAGGATTTTGTGAAAAAAATGCTTTGCCATTATTTAGGAATAATTGATGTTTAATATGTTGATATATAGGCTGTAAGGTAAATAGTATTTTTCTTATTGCCTTTAGTTAATTTTGTATATATTTGAATGGAATTTATTTTAATGTTTACAAATGTCTTTTTAACAGAAAACCAATGACTAAAAAAAGATTAATGACTTCTGTAAGAGTATTCTTACTCTTCTTTATAACAACTTTATTATTGAGCTCTTGTGCTACAATACTGGGAGGAAAGAAAAATACGATTAAGATTAATGCTGGAAGTCCTGAACAAGCACAGGTATACTTAGATGGCAAATATATAGGTGATACTCCTTTTAAGAAGCGTATATCAAAATATGATTTGCAAGAGGGTAGTACCATAGAAATAAGAAAAGATGATTATATAAGCATGAGCTATGAGGTAATTAGGAATCCTCATATACTGTATGTAGGTATGGATATTTTACTTGGTGTGATACCTTTAGTAATCGATGTAGCTGATGGGAATATTTATAGGCCCAACACCAGAAATATTCATTATGAGTTGAAGCCTTTAAAAACTATAAAGAAAGCGAATATTTCTGGTGAAGAAAATAAAAAGAAATAGTTAAATGCCCAGTACTAAACTGGAAAATAAATAATGAACATATGCATAAATATTATATATTAATAGGTTTCTTTTTATTGAGTCTTGGCCTTGTAGCACAGGAATCAACAACATCTTTAGAAGAAAAAAGGAATAAACAAGATTATGGTTTTTATAATGTGATAGATGTTAAATATCATCACGGGCGTTTTATGAAAAATACTGGCAGTTTGGATGATATTATGGATAATCCTTATGATGCTTATAATATTCGTATTGGATTTCAGTCGGATGGGAAAAAGCAAAAATGGGATCAGCTGTTTGGATTTCCTGTGTATGGAGTGGGGTTTTATTCTGCCTATTTTAAGGGAGGAGAATTAGGTAATCCCAATGCTTTTTATGTGTTTATGCGTGCACCAGTAATGGGTGGCAAAAAATGGAGTTGGAATTGGGAAATTTCTGTAGGTTTGTCCTATAATTTCCAAAAGTATGACCCAAATACTAATCCTGAACAACAAATAATAGGCTCGGAGTACAATATTTATTTTAACGTGGCCAGTGGTTTGTCTTATCAGCTTAATAAGAGATTTGATTTCACATTGGATTTTGATGTGACTCATTTTTCTAACGGCTCTACTCGTACACCGAATATAGGAGTAAATTTATTGGGGTTGGCAATGGGTGCACGTTATAATTTTAATCCTGTTAAGAATTACACAAAGAAAATAGATCCAAATTATAAGCCTCAAACTCGTGCAACATATATAAAGCGCGATATGCCAAAATACAATCGTCATTCCGAGATTATTCTATTTGGAAGTATTGGTGGTAAAACTACGACCACTCAAATTTATGATGGACCTACTTATTTTATTTCTTCTTTCTCGGTGGATTATGCCTGGGCTTATCATCATGTTGGAAAAGTAGGTATAGGATTTGATGGTTTCTATGAATCTGCTTTACGCGATTATCCTGTTAGAATTGAAGATCCTAATTTTGGAGATCTTACTTATGCCGGTGTTCATATTGCACATTATTTAAGAGCTTATAGGTTAACATTAGTTGTTCAATTGGGTTATAACTTGTCGCCACATGTGAGTCATAAAGGAAATACTTATATTCAAGCTGGAATAAGTGTTAATTTAACGGAGCAATTATTCTTTAGGGGTGCATTAAAAACACGTAATGGTGCTGTAGCCGATTTTATTGAATGGGGTTTGGGCTATCGTATTCCATTTGCTTATGCTAAATAGGGTCTGCTGAAAAACACTTACGTAGCTATTATACAACTATATATGGAATTTAATTAGGTTTAAAGGCTGCTAATAATAGTGTGTATTTACTATAGGCTGCCAATAGTTTCGGTAATTAGCCTGATGAGCACCTTTGCAAACATCTTGAAAAATACATTTATGATGTTCTCCTAGTTCAACAGCTAAACTTAATGTACAGGGTGTTTTTTCGCAAGTATGCGATTGGCAAAGCATATTTTCATTACAGCAAGACCTTCCCATGGTATAAAAAACATCATTCATTTTAAAAACTGAATAGCTGGATGTTTCAGCAATTATCTTCATGGATTCTATGCATGCTTCTCGTATAGCTATATCATCTTTCTGTAATTCTCTGTTTTGAAGTGAGAGTTTAAGTTTTTTGTTTTTTATTTCAACACAACCGCTGCGCATTAATACCCGTTGCATATGGTAGTCCATTATCGGAATTAACTTTTGATTTTCATTAAAAGATAGCATTTTAGCATCTTCCAGAAGTTTCATTAAAAAACTGGTCTTTTTTTGAAAAGGATCAGAATAGGCTATGGATTGTGGTAGGTTCTGGTAAAAATACTCTGATTTGTTTTCCGAATTTTTTATAAACTCCAGAGGATTGCTGTTTTGTGCCTTCATAAAATCAGCCATATCTTTCCAAAGTTCAGCTCGTTCGGGTAAATGGTCTAAACTACAATTTTCAGCTTTGTGATCTTCAGCAAAAAAGGGTTTTATTTGTTGTATTAGTTTTGTTGTGCTTAATGAAGATAGATGATTGGCATCAAGTAGCTGAGGTTTTTCTTGGGCAATTTCCATAAATCCATACTCCAAAAAATCCCACCCAAAAAGCTTAAGTTTATGATTAGCCAATTGATAGGTTTGATGACAAATACCCACAGCATAATAATACATGGCTGCTTTAATACTGTCATCAAGCTTTATTTGTAGAAATGGGCGGTTTAAAAAACTTGTTCTGAAGATCAAGTTCTTTACTATTTGACCAATTTTTTTGCTTTGAGCTCTATTTACAATTATGGTATTCATTATCAGTAAACTTCAGTTAGAAAACCAAGTTTTTCCACTTTATTAGCAATCTTTTTAAGGGCATCAGGTTTTATTATTTCTAAGTTGTCCGATGGAGTATCTCTTTCTATGGAGTAAACCATCACTTTAACAGGTTTTATCTCTTTTAGTAATTGTAACCAGGCTTCTATTTCCTCCGAGTTTGTATTATCAAATTTCTCACCATCTACTTCGCCTTTTAAAAAGAGGGTTTGAATAATTACATCACCATTAAAACTTTTGAGATATGCCGTAATTTTATCGAATGTCAGATTTTCTTGAGCTTTATTTATGAGTTTGAATGTTTTTTCGGTTCCAGCATCAAGTTTTAAAATATTTTGATCAATTCTTGTTAAAGCAGAGGTGACTTTTTCTTTATTTAGTTGCGAAGCATTGGATAAAACTGATATTTTAGCTTGTGGCATCCATTGATTTCGTAGCTGTATAGTATCGTCAATAATCTCTGCAAATTGAGGATGAATAGTAGGTTCTCCATTTCCAGCAAAAGTGATAGAGTTTATTTCTTTTCCTTTTAGAGCATAATCTTTTAAAACAATTTCCAATTGTTGTTTCACTTCTTCTTGCGATGGTAATTGTATTTTTTTATGTGATTTTAAAGTCCAACCACATTCGCAATATACACAATTAAAGGTGCAGAATTTATAATCAGTAGGCAATAGATTAATGCCTAGAGATACACCAAGACGTCGACTTGATACTGGTCCAAATATGATTTCGCTAAATAAAAAAGTTCCCATGTTTTATTTTTTTGCAAAGAAAAGAAAAACGCAGCTTTTTCAAAGAAAAACTGCGTTCTATTATTTTCAAAGTATTGTTTTATTTATCCAAATGAATATCCATTTGTGGAAAAGGAATACTAAGACCTTCTTTTTCGAATGTTTGGTATACTTTTTTATACATATCAAAATGTACTCCCCAAAAATCAGCAGATTCTACCCAGGCACGTGTGGTAAAGTTCACAGAGCTATCGCCCAATTCGCCAATGGCAACTGTTGGTTCAGGATCGCTTAATATTCGTTTATCAGCTTTTAAAAGATCCATCAATACTTTTTCTGTTTTGTCAGCATCATCGCCATAAGCAATACCAAAAGACCAATCTACACGGCGAGTTTTCATAGTTGAATAGTTAACCATGCTATTGGTGCTTAAGCCTCCATTAGGAATAATAATAATTTTATTATCAGGAGTATTTAAAATAGTATTAAAGATTTGAATATGCTTTACAGTTCCGCTATGTCCTTGAGCTTCAATATAATCACCGATTTTAAAAGGTTTGAAAATTAAAATCATTACTCCACCGGCGAAATTTTGTAAAGTTCCCGAAAGAGCCATACCTATTGCAAATCCTGCAGCTCCAAGTATTGCTATAAAGGAAGTCATTTCCATACCCATCTGACTTAATGCGGTAATAACCACAAGTATTTTTAGGGTAGTACTAATTAAACTGTTTAAAAATGGAACTAGAGATAGGTCCACTTCTCTTTTTATCATTAGTTTTTTGATTGAGCGGGTAATGATATTTGCTATCCAAAACCCTACTATCAGAATAACAAGGGCAGTAATAATACTAATTCCCCATTCCACCATTAATTCAGACATACTTTCCCATGTAAAAGAGAAACCTTCAAGTCCAGATACACTTTTTTCTACATTGCTATCAGCCATAAATTTTGTTTTTTTGTTTTTGAATGTGCAAATATATATAATTTTTGTGTGGACATATTTTTTTAGTAGTTAAAATGCAGTGAATTTATTATATTTGAAGGATTATGATTTTATTGTAAGTCAAAGCATATGAAAAGAAAAATATTAGAGTTAGCAGAAAAATATCGCCACTATACAGCTGAAAATTTATCAAGATTGGTAAAAATAAAATCTTTAAGTCTAGGCGAAGAAAAAGTGATTTTAGAGTTGAAGAAGCAAATGCTGGAGGCTGGTTTTGATGAGGTGAGAATTGATGGGCTTGGAAATTTAATAGGAAGAATAGGAAGTGGTTCAAAGGTTTTGGCTATTGATGCTCACATGGATACTGTGGATTTTGGTCATATAGAAAACTGGGATTTTCATCCCTTATCAGGAGAAATAAAAGATGGTTTTGTGCTTGGCAGAGGAACTGTTGACCAAGAAGGAGGTGCAGCATCTTTTGTTACCAGTGGAAGAATACTAAAAGATTTGGGTTATAATAAAGATTGGACCATTTACTTTACCGGAACAGTAATGGAAGAAGATTGTGATGGTTTATGCTGGAAGTATATTTATGAGGAAGAAGGTATTAAACCCGATTTGGCTATCTCTACCGAACCAACCAACCTAAATATTTATCGTGGTCATCGTGGTAGAATGGAAATAGCCGTAAGTTTTAAGGGCCTTTCATCACATGGTTCAGCCCCCGAAAGGGGAAAAAATGCCATTTATATGGCTTCATATGTAGCCTTGGAAATAGAAAAATTAAATGAACGTTTAGCAACAGATGAATTTTTAGGAAAAGGGAGTATTACTATTTCCGAATTTAAATCAGACAGCCCTTCCCTTTGTGCAGTCTCCGATTTTGCTCGTCTGCATTTAGATAGAAGATTGACTTGGGGTGAGACCAAAGAGAGCGCTATTGCTGAAATATTGGAGATTGTAAAAGATATGGATGCTAAGGTAGAAGTCTTGAATTATGAAGAAACCTCCTACACTGGACTTAAATATGGAATGGAAAAATATTACCCAACATGGAAAATTGAAGAAAATCATCCCTTGGTTCAAACAGGAATAAAAAGCTACAAATCATTATTTAATAAAAAACCTAAAGTAGATAAATGGACTTTTTCAACAAATGGTGTTACTATAAATGGTTTTTACAAAATACCTATTATTGGCTTTGGTCCGGGTAATGAAGTTTTGGCTCATGCTCCAAACGAAAAAGTAGCAGTGGATGATTTAGTAAAGGCATCAGCATTTTATGCTATGTTTGCATATATGCTTGATGATGAATAAAATAGTATGATTTGTAAAAAGATAGATGATGATAAATAAGCTTTTAAAAAAAATAGAAAACAGGCAGGCAAATCAATTGTATTCTAAAGATTTTTTATTGACATGGGAAAAATCCCTTAAAGATTTAGAGCAGGTATTAGATATAGCACAGTTGTTGAAATTAATGAGAGAGATAAATATTTCTTCAAAGGTATTTAATTCTGGTTTGGCAATTTCAATATTTCGGGATAATTCTACTCGAACTCGCTTTTCTTATGCTTCGGCAGCCAATTTGCTGGGTTTAGAGCTGCAAGATCTTGAAGAAAGTAAATCGCAAATAGCACATGGTGAAACCCTACGTGAAACTGTTAATATGATTTCTTTTCTTTCCGATTTTGTTGGAATTCGAGATGATATGTATTTAGGTGCAGGGAATACCTATATGAGAGAAGTTGGCGAAGCTTTAGATGATGGATATGCACAAGGAGTTTTGCCTCATCGACCAGGAATTATAAACTTGCAATGCGATATTGATCATCCTACACAAAGTATGGCAGACCTCTTGCATCTGAAAAATCATTTTGGGTCGTTGGAAGCATTAAAAGGCAAAAAAATAGCCATGAGTTGGGCCTATTCTCCAAGCTATGGGAAGCCCTTAAGTGTGCCTCAAGGAATTATAGGATTAATGACCCGAATGGGTATGGATGTTGTATTGGCACACCCCGAGGGTTATGGGTTAATTCCTGACGTGATGGAGATTGCTGAAAAAAATGCC
Organism: Bacteroidales bacterium; assembly: GCA_029938465.1. GTDB lineage: Bacteria > Bacteroidota > Bacteroidia > Bacteroidales > UBA12170 > UBA12170. Next base: position 26,059 of record JAOZUW010000018.1, read on the forward strand.
AAAATAAGTGGAGGTAGCTTTAAAGTAGTTCACCAAATGGATGACGCTTTTAAGAATGCTGATATTGTTTATCCAAAGTCCTGGGCTCCATATCAAATTATGGAACAACGAACAGTGCTGTTGCAAAAAGATGATCAAGAAGGATTGCAAAAGTTGGAACAAGAAGCCTTAACTAATAATGCTAAATATCAAGATTGGCATTGTGATGCCCAAAAGATGAAACTGACAAAAAATGGAGAAGCACTTTATATGCATTGTCTTCCTGCCGATATTAGTGGTGTGAGCTGTGAGAAAGGAGAGGTATCTGCTGATGTTTTTGAAAAATACAGAATAGAAACTTATAAAGAAGCTGGATATAAACCCTATATCATTGCGGCAATGATGTTTGCTAATAAATATAAAAATCCTGAGAAGACACTACAGAAATTAATTAGTAAAGCATCATTTAGGGTTTTATAATTGAAGTTATTAGATGGAAATCTATTTGATGTGCATTTGCCTAGAAAAATATATCTTTGCAGCCCAAATATAATAACATGACATTAGAGAATCAACTTATTTCAAATGCCATAAAGGCAATTGATGAATTATATAGCCAGCAGATTGATAGCAAACAAATCCCTTTACAACAGACACGGAAAGATTTAGAAGGCGATTATACCATTGTAGTATTTGGTTTTGTGCGTTTTTCGAAAAAATCACCGGAAGAGACAGCCAAAGAAATTGGTGAAAAGATGTTGCTCTTAATGCCTATTATTAAAAGTTTTAATGTGATAAAAGGCTTTTTGAATTTCGTTATTCATGATGCTTATTATTTATCCATCTTACAGGAAATTAAAGATGCTGAACAATATGGTTTTGTTTCGGTAAATGAAAAAGATAAGGTGGTGCTGGAATATTCGGCTCCAAACACCAATAAACCTTTGCATTTAGGTCATATTCGTAATAATTTATTGGGATGGTCGGTAGCTGAACTTTTAAAAGCAAGTGGAAGAAATGTGATAAAGGTTAATTTGATTAACGATAGAGGTATTCATATTTGTAAATCTATGCTAGCCTGGAAAAAATGGGGTGAAAACACAACCCCATTAGATACCGCTCAAAAAGGTGACAAATTTGTAGGTGATTATTATGTTCTTTTTGATAAAAAATATAAAGAAGAAATAAAACAATTGGTTCATCAGGGAATGGAAGAAGATGAAGCGAAGAAGCAAGCACCTCTCATCATTGAAGCTCAGGAAATGTTACAAAAGTGGGAAGCTGGAGAAAAAGAAACTTTTAAGCTTTGGACCACAATGAATCAATGGGTTTACGATGGTTTTGATGTTACTTATTCTAATATGGGTGTCGATTTTGATAAAGTTTATTATGAATCCCAAACCTATTTGCTTGGAAAAGAATTGGTAGAAGAGGCTTTGAATAAAGGGATTTTATTTAAAAAAGAAAACGGTTCTATTTGGTGCGATTTGAGTGATGAGGGAATGGATGAAAAGCTTTTGCTTCGTGCTGATGGTACTTCAGTCTATATGACACAAGATTTGGGGACTGCCCAATTACGATATAATGATTATGAACCGAATAGATTGTTGTATGTGGTTGGTAATGAGCAAAATTATCATTTTGATGTATTAAAAATTATCTTAAAAAAATTAGGTAGAGAGTGGGCTGAAAATATTTTTCATTTATCCTATGGAATGGTTGAACTACCAGAGGGTAAAATGAAATCTCGTGAAGGTACTGTAGTAGATGCTGACGATTTGATGAAAGAAATGTATGATACTGCAAAAACTACTACCGAAGAGCTTGGGAAAATAGATGGTTTTAATGATGAAGACTTAGATCAATTGTATAAAACAGTAAGCTTGGGAGCTTTAAAATATTTTATACTAAAAGTAGATCCCAAAAAGCAAATGATGTTTAATCCTCAAGAATCTATTGACTTTAATGGCAATACAGGCCCGTTTATTCAATACACTTATGCACGTATTCAATCTATTTTGAAAAAAGCGGATTTAAAAACGGGTTTTTCTTTTGATGGATTAATACTGCAAGCCAAAGAAAAAGATTTGCTTAAACAAATGGCTAACTACCCTATGCTGATAAAAAATGCTGCAGAAAATCTCAGTCCTAGTCAAGTTGCAAATTATATATTCGATTTAGTAAAAACATACAATAAGTTTTATCAAGAACATTCTATTTTAAAAGAAACCGATAAGGAAAAGAAGCAATTTCGTATACAACTTTCGCAGGAGGTATCTCAAATTATTAAGAGCGGGATGGGTATTTTAGGCATAAATGTACCACAAAGGATGTAATTTGATGTTAGAAAGATTTTTTTATGATTTTCTTAAGGATTTATTTAAAAAAATAATAACTGGTGTAGTTAATTTCTATACTTTTGTAGGCAAATCGAGATAGATTTTTAATAAATGCAGAGTCCACAAAATATTTGTGGGCTTTTTTAGTAAAATGTATATATCTTATTGTTGTAACAAGCTCAAGAGTGTATAAAGTACATCATCAACTAGTGTTGTAAAAATTAGGCATATTAAAAAATTCAAAAAAAAGTGTGGGTAATTCTTATTTTGATGCGCTGAGGAGATTATGGAATTTATAATACCTTTGAGCAAATTGTGTCTTCGTTTGTGCACCTCTGTGCTATAGCCCTGCCTCGCCATCTCTATCGGGAGGAAATCCGGCAGTATAGGTATTGCACAAACCACAGAGAGTAGAAACAGAGTTTCACAAAGAGAAAAAAGTTATTATTATGGAGAATATTTCTAAATTTGTTTTTATAAAGAAGACCATGCAAGCTTCACTTGCAAATAGAAAAAAAGAACTATAAGTGAAAAAGAAAACGGGAATAATTATTTTTATATTATCGGGCCTTTCCATATTTGGGGTTATTGTTACTCAGGTATTTTGGTTGGGAAATACATATAAACTAAAAAACCAACAGTTTGATGATAAAATAATGCTTGGCCTAACAGTGGTGGCAAATAAATGGCATAGTGAAGAAGTTATTCAGATAGATAGTTTAAACTTAGATAGTACAAATCATAATTCAGATTCTAGTCAATTTGCAACACTCGATAGATTATTGATTAGGGAATTTGAGAATTTCAGAATAGATAGTAATTATGTTTACGCCATTTATCTTCACCAGGAAGATAATAAAATAATAGTCCGTGGGGGAGATACTCCTTGGGATTATGAAATTATTAATTCTACATATCGAGTTTCTTTAGCATGTTTAAGCAACCAATCCAAACCTTATTATTTGGCTTTATATTTTCCAGATAGAAATCATATAATTTGTCATCAACTTTTTTGGGTATTTATTATTTCGGGATTGTTTGTGCTTATCATTGGTTTTAGTTTTTTTTATGTGATATACTTTGTATTTAGGTATAAGCAAACTTCTGTGGTAAAAAATGATTTTATAAATAATATGACGCACGAGTTTAAAACACCCATTTCAACTGTATCAATAAGTGCCGAAATGTTGTTACGAGATGGAATGTTTGAGCAAACAGAAAAAGCAAGAAGATATGCGAAAATTATTTACCACGAGAACCAAAGGTTAAAGCATTTGGTAGAGCAAGTTTTGCAGATGGCTGTAATGGATAAAGGGGAACTAAAAATAAGAAGAAAAGATATTGATGCGCATAAAATAATAAATGATGTTATTAGTAAAAGTGAAGTCTTATTAGCTTCCAAAGGTGGCTTAATAAAAACTTATCTAGCTGCAAATAACTCAAAAATTTGGGCTGACAGAATGCACTTAACAAATATAATCAGTAATTTATTGGAAAATGCTAATAAGTATTCCTCTGAAACTCCTATTGTAGTTGTTCGAACTCGGAATATCCATAAAGGTCTAATTATAAGTGTTGAAGACAATGGTATTGGAGTGAAATCTGAGAATCAGAAGGAGATTTTTAGGCAATTTTATCGAGTTCCCACAGGTAATTTGCATGATGTAAAAGGTTTTGGATTAGGGCTCTACTATGTGAAGCTAATGACAGAGGCACATGGCGGTAGTATAAAAATTATTAGTGATTGGGGAAAAGGTAGTACCTTTGAGCTGTTTTTCCCATTCAAAAACGAGTTAAAATAACTGCTTATGAAAGATAAAATAAGAATTTTATTGGTTGAAGATGATGCTAATCTAAGTATGGTTCTAAAGGATTATTTAGAAATGTTAGGTTATGATACAGTTTTAAGAAATGATGGTGTAGCTGGTTTAGAGGCTTTTATGGGGTTTGATTTTGATTTATGCATTTTAGATGTAATGATGCCTAAAAAAGATGGTTTTCAACTGGCTCAGGAAATACGTGAAATAAATCCAAGTGTACCATTAATATTTTTAACGGCAAAAACCTTAAAAGAAGATAGAATAACTGGTTTTAAATTGGGCTGTGATGATTATATTACTAAACCTTTTAGTACTGAAGAGCTAAGCCTAAGAATTAAAGCAATATTGAAGAGGTGTGAAGTGCAATATTCATATAAAAAACTTCCAGACACCTATCAATTGGGAAGCATTACATTTGATCATAAGAATATGATTCTCATTCATAATAAAGAGGAATATACTTTAACTAGAAAGGAAGCTGCTCTCTTAGGTTTATTGGCTGCCAATAAAAATCAATTGGTAGAAAGAGATTATGCCTTAGAGAAAATATGGGGTTCTAGCGATTATTTTATTGGTAGAAGTATGGATGTGTTTATTGCAAAATTGCGAAAAATATTAAAAATGGATCCAACTATTCAAATCATAAATGTTCACGGTACAGGTTTTAAACTGGCCATTCCCGAATAACCTCAGAACTCCTTAAAATGAATAAGTATTATAAGGTTCTCATACTATTATTTGTTATGAATTTCATGGGGTTCAACACTTTGTTAGCTCAGCATCAGAAAGTTCGGCAGATTAAGATACTACATGCTGATGTCGCTAATCTTATATCTGGTCGTTTAATTGGAAGCGTAGAATTTGAGCACGATGGCTCCTTATTATTTTGTGATAGTGCTTATTTGTATAAAGATAATAACAGTATGGATGCCTTTGGAAATGTGCATATTGTTATCAATGATTCCTTAGATTTATATGGCGATAAACTATACTATAGTGGTAATACCAAAATAGCTGAAGTGAGGAATAATGTGCGTTTAGTTAGCGAGAATGCAACATTATATACTGATGAACTTATTTATGATCGAAATACAGAAATAGGAAAATACTATGTATGGGGAAAAATAGTAGACTCTACAAATGTATTGACCAGCAAGAAAGGTTATTATTACAGCGCTATAGAAACGGTTTTTTTTAAAGATAGTGTGGTAGTGGTTAATCCTGATTATGTGATGAAATCGGATACACTTAAATATCAAACCCAAACAGAAAGAGTTTTTTTTCTTGGACCTACTACTATTGTGGGTGATAGCACCTATCTATATGCTGAAGATGGTTTCTATGACACTCAAGCAAAAGAATCCAGATTAAGCAAAAATGCTTTTATTCAAAAAAGATCCAATACCATTAGTGGTGATAGTATTTATTATAATAAAGGATTGGATTTGGCTAAAGCTTTTCGAAATGTAATTTTATCAGATACTGCTAATGATGTACTGATAACAGGTGAATATGCTTTTTATCAAAAATCAGAAAAGCATGCCTATGTGGTAGATAGTGCGCAAGCTATAATGCTTGATGGAAATGATACGCTATTTATTCATGCTGACACACTGATGATTACATTCGATTCTTTGGAGAAAACTAAAGATTTAAGAGCTTTCTATCATATGAAGTTCTATAAAAAAACTATTCAAGGAATGGCAGATAGTATGGTGTATATTTTTAATGATTCTTTGCTTAGTTTTTATCACGATCCTTTTTTCTGGTTCGAAGAAAATCAGATCAGCTGTAATCAAATGAATTTTGTTACTAAGAATGCCCAGCTGGATTCTGCCGTTTTTTATGACAATGTATTTTTAGTTAGCCAAGATACCGTTGACGATTCTTATTATAATCAAGTGGGTGGTAAAACCATGTATGCTTGGTTTACTGATAATGATTTACGAAAGATATATATGAGTGGTAAATCAGAGACCATCTATTTTATGTGGGAAGAAGATGGGAGCTCAGTTGGAATGACTAGAATTAGTTCGAAAGATATGTTGATATACTTGGAGGATCAACAGCTGAAAACCATCACATATATTGAAAACCCCAACCCAATTACCTATCCTCTTTCAGAAGTGGCAACAGCCGATGAGAAGTTAAAAAACTTTGTTTGGAAGATGAATGAAAGACCTAAAAATAGAGCTGATATTTTTAGAAGAACCTCTTTAAATAGCCCAAGCAAATCTGTTCTTCAAAAGAAAAAAGTTTCCTCTTCAGCATTGTCA
>JAOZUW010000226.1 GCA_029938465.1 Bacteroidales bacterium
AAATCATCAATCAAAATTTTTCCCTTATTTTTGCAATTCAATTAAAAACTAAAATTATATGTTTTCAACACAGTTATTTCTAATTTTCGCCCTGCTTAGTCAACTATTTGCTCCAGCGCAAAAATTCAACACAAGCGCTCCAGCCTTTGATTGGAATAATGCCACAGTATATTTTTTATTAACGGATAGGTTTAATAATGCCGACTTATCTAATGATATCAATTTTATGAGAAATGATAAAACGGCTTATTTAAGAGGTTTTGAAGGAGGTGATATTAAGGGTATTACAAAAAAGATTGAAGAAAAATATTTTCAAAGATTAGGAGTAGATGTGATTTGGTTTTCGCCAGTTATAGAGCAAATTCATGGTTTTGTTGACGAAGGGCAAGGCAATACTTATGCTTATCATGGTTATTGGCCCCGTGATTGGACAGCTATGGAACCAAATTTTGGTACTGCTGCTGATTTAAGAGAACTTATGAAGGTGGCCCATGAAAATAATATTCGTATAATGATGGATGTGATAATAAACCATACTGGTCCGGTAACACCAAAAGATCCATTATGGCCTTCTGATTGGGTAAGAACAGAACCCCAGTGCACCTATCAGGATTCTGAAACTACTATTTCTTGCACCTTAGTGAAGAATTTACCGGATATATTGACCAATCAAAGGCAAGATGTTAAGCTGCCTGAAAAGCTTAAAGAAAAATGGGAAAAGGAAGGGCGTTTACAACAAGAGCTTAACGAATTAGAAGTTTTTTTTCAACGAACATCATATCCTAAAACACCAAGATATTATATTATAAAATGGCTCACCGATTTTATTCGTGAATTTGGTATTGATGGTTTTAGAGTAGATACCGTTAAACATACCGAAGCTGATGTGTGGGATGATTTGGATAAAGAAGCACAGATTGCTTTTCAGGAATGGAAAGATAAAAATCAAGAACCAATACAGAAAAACCAAGACTTTTTTATGCTAGGCGAGGTATATAATTACAACCTATTATCAGGACCTCTTTTTGATTTTGGTGATATAAAGGTTAATTACTTTGAAAATGGTTTTCAAAGTATGATCAATTTTGGTTTTAAAGGTGATGCACACCAAGACTATGAAGACTTGTTTAATCAATATTCTGAAAAACTTCATAGCGAAAGCTTTAAAAATGCCACAGTAATGAATTATATCAGTTCACATGATGACGCATACCCTTTTGATGTGGATAGAGAAAATAATTTTGAAGCTGCTACCAAATTGATGTTAAGTCCGGGGATGGCTCAAATATATTATGGTGATGAAATAGCCCGACCTCTAAAAATTAACGGAGCAACCGGTGATGCTAATCTAAGAGGCTTGATGAACTGGAACGACACCATTCATAGGGAGCTTTTAGTGCATTGGAGAAAATTGGGAACTTTCCGTAAGAACCACCCCAGTATTGGCGCTGGAGAACATCGTATTATTTCATCACAACCATATGCCTTTGTTCGTTCTTACGTGAAAGGAAGTGTACAAGACCGTGTTTTGATTGGTTTGGATTTACCTCAAAAGAAATTTACATTAAATCTACAGGACTATTTTGCCAATGGTGATTTATTATTCGATAAATACTCCGAACAATACTATCAAGTAGCCAACGGAAGTATTGAAATAGATACCAAAGCAGGTATTGTTCTTTTGGAACGAATGAATCGGTAGAAAAAAGTTCAAGGTTTAAGGTTCAAAGTTGCTTAAACCTTTTTCTACTGCTTCAATATTTTTCGGCTAACAGTAGTTTCTCCATCAGTCACTTTCACAATATAATAGCCACTATTAAGATCAGAAATATCAAGTTTTACATCCTTATCTGTTCTGAATTGTCGCATCACTCTTCCTGATAAATCAGATATCAATATATCTTTTGGAGTATCCGATTCTTTAAAACTGATTTGAATAAAATCGTGAGTGGGGTTAGGGCCTACCACCAATTCCATATTATTTTCCAAAGCCTTTGTTCCTACTACAATACTACCAGTTTGATTAATAATCCAGTTATTTGGATCTATCTGCATAATGATAAAGTCATCGGTGATTTCTGTTTGAATAGTAGATAAATTATCTGTAATGGGCACTCTAATGATAGTATCTTCACCATAGCCTAAATCCAGACGTATTTCAAGAGGTAAGTCGAAAAATGGCGTTGAACTAGAAGTGGTTTGTGAAATAGCAATAAGCAATCCTGTTGAATTATAAGAATACTCAATACTATAAGTAGGATATCCTTCGCCAAAATACCATTGATCAAAATAAGAGTCAAAATCCAGATTAGTATATCCTGCAATGGAGTTTTTAAAATCTATACCTGTGGCAATGCTTCCGGTAAACTCTTCAGTATAGTTTTGCATGGCTTCAAAAAATACCTCATCGTCATTAATTAAATACCTGATTTGATGAAGAATAGCAGCTCCTTTTTTATAAGATAAGCGACCATCAAAAATACGCCATTCATTACCATAGTATACCTCATCCTCAGGAACATAAACGCTTCCTCCTGATTCGCCCATCACATAGTTATGAGCAGAATTCATCCAGGAATTTGCGGTAGACTGACTTTGTAAGAATTCCGCACCCAGATATTCTGTATAACTGGCAAAGCCTTCGTTGATCCATATATCGCTCCATGTAGCACAAGTAATATTGTCACCATACCACATATGTCCCATTTCGTGAATATTTAAGCCAAAGCTAAAACTTCCAATCGTTGTCATGGTTTGATGTTCCATACCACCCCCTATTTCGGCTAAGCAATTTCCATATTTCTCTTCGGAGAAAGGATACAAACCATACTTTTCAGATAGTAGCTCCAGCATATCTGTTGACATATCAATATTTGATTGGTGTGCATTCAAACAAGAAGCATCATTATAAATAAAGTTTTGTATCAAAACAGAATCATCTGGCATTTGAGCAGGTTTGGCATAGATATTATACTCCATATAATCTGAAACCGCAAAGGATAGTAAATAATAGGATATGGGATAATTGCTTTGCCATTTATAAGTCTTGGTGCCATCACCATTGTCAACAATTTCGGTTAAATTCCCATTACTACCTACCATCTCTGAATCTACACAAGTGTAGTATTGATATACGCTATCAATTTTATCATTTAAATTCTGGCGAACAGGAAACCAATCCCTTGC
>JAOZUW010000019.1 GCA_029938465.1 Bacteroidales bacterium
TTGGTTAATTATGGTTTGTGTTTGAGGTGCGAATTGGTTACTCGCACCTTTTTTTATACCTGAGATTTTTTAATACCAAATTTTCTATAATCCTAAGTTAACTACTAAACCATTATCCCACTTTCAAGATTCCATATTTAACATCAATCTTTCATCAAAGCATCAATAAATTTACTACTTTTGCATCCTTAAAAAAATACGAATATCATATGTTTGAAGGATTAAATGACAGACTGGAACGCTCGTTTAAAGTTCTAAAAGGCCAAGGCAAGATTAGTGAAATAAACGTGGCCGAAACCATTAAAGAAATACGCAAAGCCTTATTAGAGGCCGATGTGAGCTATAAAATTGCAAAAACCTTTACTGCTACTGTAAAAGATAAAGCAATTGGGCAAAATGTTTTAACAGCTGTTTCGCCCAAACAATTAATGACAAAAATTGTTCACGAAGAGTTAGCCAACCTTATGGGTGGCGAAACCAGTGAATTAGATATTAGCAATAATCCTACTATTATTTTAATGGCAGGACTTCAGGGCTCTGGAAAAACAACCCATACTGCTAAACTAGCCAGATATTTAAAAACAAAGAAAGGAAAAAATCCTTTAATGGTAGCCTGTGATGTATATCGTCCTGCAGCTATTGAGCAGCTAAAAGTTCTTGGAGAAGAAATAGGTGTTGACGTTTATACAGAAGAAGGAAATTTAAATCCTGTAGAGATTGCAAAGAATGCAGTAATAAAAGCCCACGAAAGTAGCTATAATGTTGTTTTAGTGGATACTGCTGGTCGCTTAGCCATTGATAAGCAAATGATGGAAGAAATTTCTAACATCAAAAAAGCTATCAAACCACAAGAAACACTGTTTGTTGTTGATTCCATGACGGGTCAGGATGCAGTTAACACGGCTAAAGCCTTTAACGATCAGTTAAATTTTGAAGGTGTTATTTTAACCAAACTCGATGGTGATACTCGAGGTGGTGCTGCTCTTACCATTCGGTCAATAGTTACTAAACCCATAAAATTTGTTGGTGTTGGCGAAAAAATGGATGCTTTAGATGTATTTCATCCTAGCCGAATGGCCGACAGAATATTAGGAATGGGAGACATTGTTTCTTTAGTGGAGAGAGCTCAAGAACAATTTGACGAAGAAGAAGCCAAAAAGCTACAAAGAAAAATAGCCAAAAACCAATTCAATTTTAATGACTTTCTTAATCAAATAAAACAGATTAAGAAGATGGGTAATGTTAAAGATTTAATGGGAATGATTCCTGGTATGGGGAAGGCGCTTAAAAACGTTGATATTGATGATGATGCATTCAAAGGTATTGAAGCTATTATTTTCTCCATGACCCATGCGGAAAGAGAGAACCCGAAAATAATTGACGGTAGCCGTAGAAAAAGAATCGCTACTGGAGCAGGTACTCAAGTTAAAGAAGTAAATCAGCTAATCAAACAATTTGCCGAAACCAGTAAAATGATGAAGATGATGAGTGGTGGCGGAGGCAAAAACATGATGAATATGATGAATAAAATGAGGAGATAATCATGAAAAAGAAGCTAATTGATGGTAAAACCACCTCAAACAAGATAAAGAAAAGAATTGCTAAAGAAGTGGCAAAGATTATTGATAATGATGAAAAAGCGCCACACTTAGCTGCTGTTCTGGTAGGTGGAGATCCTGCCAGTGAATTTTATGTAAAGAGCAAAGAAAAAGCATGCAAATCGGTAGGCATTACTTCATCTGTATATAGACATTCTGAAAAAACAACAGAAGCAAATTTGCTCGAAATTATTGACTTTATGAATAATGATCCCGAAATTGATGGGTTTATTGTTCAACTCCCTCTTCCCAAGCATATTGATGTTGATAGAATTATCAATCGCATTAATCCAGCTAAAGATGTGGATGGTTTCCATCCTATGAATATTGGCAAAATGGTTATTGGCGCTCCCACTTATCTTCCTGCTACACCTGCCGGAATAATGATGATGATTAAGGAGTATAAGATTGAAACAGCTGGCAAAAATATTGTTGTGCTAGGTCGTAGTAATATTGTAGGCACACCTATTTCTATTATGCTTAGCCGAAAAGCAAATCCTGGAAATGCCACAGTAACTCTTTGCCATAGCCGCACTCAAAACCTTGAAGAAATTACTAAGCAAGCCGATATAATAATTGCCGCAATTGGTCAAGCTGAGTTTGTAAAAGCCGATATGGTTAAAAAAGGGGTTGTTATTATTGATGTAGGTATTCATAGAGTTGAAGATAAAACAAAAGAAAAAGGATACAGAATTACTGGTGATGTTGCTTTTGATGAAGTGAGCAAAAAGGCGAGCCTAATCACACCTGTTCCAGGTGGTGTTGGACTTATGACTATTGCTGCCTTATTAGAAAATACGCTAAAAGCAGCTAAAAAAGAAGTATATAGATAATATTTAATTTTTATGAATCTCTCCATTTTATCAATAAAAAAAATACAGTTTTTCCTACTAATAGCTATCTTTAGTTTTACGCTGAATGGTATTGCCCAAAATGTGAGCTGTACTGATACCAATGCCGTTAATTATAACTCAAATGCCACCACAAACGATGGCAGTTGCTTATACGATCCTATCTTTATAAATCCGGAAAATATTATAGAAAAACTTCCAGATGTAGTCAACGAAACTAGTGGACTCATCAATTTTAATGGTGGTTTATGGACTCACAACGATTCAGGAGGTGATGCTAAAATATATAAATTTTCTGCCGAAACAGGAGAAATACTACAGATTATAAAAATAGTAAATGTTAAAAACCATGATATAGAGGATATCACTCAAGACGAGCATTATATTTATGTTGGGGACTTTGGTAATAACTTTGGTAATCGTAAAAACCTACAAGTTTATAAAATAAATAAAACAAATATCCCTAAATCGGGTGATACTATTGTAACAGCAGAAGTAATTAGTTTTAACTACAAAGATCAGCTTTCTTTTGAAAGAAAAAACAGAAGAAATAATTATGATTGTGAAGCATTTATTTCCCTTGGCAACCACCTCTATCTTTTCTCCAAAAACTGGGCTAACGAAATAACCAAATGTTACCGTTTACCCAAACAATCTGGGAATTATGAGCTTGAGATCATTGATACTTTTGATGTTAGAGGGCTCATTACAGCAGCAGATTTTGACAGCACAAAACATCGGCTGGTTTTAGCAGGTTATGAAAATTTTGTTCCATTTATGTGGACTATTTGGGATTTCTCGAAAGATCAATTCTTCTCAGGTCATAAAAAGAGAGCTGATTTTGCCTACATCAATGGAGCGCAAACTGAAGGCATCTGTTTTAAAAACCCAGACGAAGTTTATATCAGTTGCGAAGCATCTTACTATCCACAAGGTTTATATCACGTAAATCTTAATCAAATTATTAATACCAAAGAAAGCTCTGAAGTTTTTCAGAAATTCCAAATTGAAATATTTCCTAACCCAGATGCGAAAAATATCCATATGGAGATAAAAGGTCTTAGCAATGATCTTTTTACTTTAGAAATCTATAATCTCCGCTGGGAACAAATAAACCAATTTAGCTTTATAGAAGAAGCTATTAACGGCAAAATACAAATCGATATCCCTATACAAAAAATGGATAGAGGCATTTATTTTGTAAAAATACGACAAGGAAAAAACCGCAGTTTCCAAAAACTGATCCTTAATAGAAATGATAAGTAGAAGAGAAGAAGATCAATTGCTAATAGAAGGTAAAATGCTCCCTTTAATGGAAGAGTTTTACAGCATTCAAGGTGAAGGTTTTCACACAGGTGTAGCAGCATATTTTATTCGAATAGGAGGATGTGATGTGGGCTGTAGCTGGTGCGATGTGAAAGAAAGTTGGAATCGTAAACTTTACCCTCCTACTCTAAGTCAAAACATTGTAAACAATGCAGCCAAATATCCGGCAAAAGCAGTGGTTGTTACTGGAGGAGAACCTTTAATGTATAATATGGATTTTCTTTGCTCCGAGCTCAAAACTAAAGGTGTAGCACGTTTTCTTGAAAGTAGTGGCGCCCATCCCTTCTCTGGAGATTGGAGCTGGATTTGTGTTTCTCCAAAAAGAAACTCTCCTCCTGTAGCATCAGTATATCAAAAAGCCAATGAGTTAAAAGTGGTGATACAAACTGAAGAAGATTTTATTTGGGCTGAAGAAAATGCCAAATTGGTAAATAAAGACTGTCATTTATATTTACAACCCGAATGGAGTCAAGCTGAAAAAATGATGCAAACCATAACAGAATATGTAATGGCACATCCCAAATGGAAAATATCTATCCAGAGTCATAAATATATGAAAATTCCATAACGAATAGGTAAACTACATATAGTATCGAAGACCAGTTCGGCATTCATTGTAAGGATAAAATAAGCGTATTTTTTAGCTTTTATAATAAAAATCTAATCCCATAACAGGATTTCACTATTTTGCATCATTATATATTTCAGTATTTTATTACCTATTTCTTTGAATTTACATCAAGACTTTTTATTTTTGGTTCAAAATTACTACTGACTTGATGACTGAGGCAGGATATAACAATCAAAAGTCTCTAAACAATTGCACTTTTAGTAAAATGATTTAGCATTTTCAATTTTTTTTACTAATTTCACAGAGTATTTTTTACGAAACAAAAATCAAACTAATTTTATGTCAGATAAGAAATCAAAGAACAACTCCCGGAGGGAATTCCTAAAAATAGGATCATTATTTGGGGTTGGGGTTGCTGCTGCTGGAGCTGCAGCTTATTCAGGATTTGCCTCTCAAGATGGGCATGGTACTTCTGGGGAAACAATTCTTTCGGAATCAGAACAAAAAATAAAGGTACTTACTGAAGATGGCACACTGGCTGAAATCAAAGCCAGCGAGCTAACACCAATAAAAAAAGACGAATATACCGATGCATTGCAAAGTCAAGGCCGTGAAGGCATAGCAGGAAAACACTGGGCTATGGTTATCGATTTATCTCGCTGTAGAAATGTGAGAGCCTGTATGGCTTCATGCCAAAATGCCCACCATTTACGTGATGAGCAGCACCATATCAATGTGTTACGCATGCAAGATGACCGGAATACAGAACCTTACTTTATGCCAAAACCTTGTTTCCATTGCGACAATCCACCCTGTACAAAAGTATGCCCTGTGGATGCCACTTTTAAAAGACAAGATGGTATTGTTCTTATTGACAATGAAAGATGTATTGGATGTCGTTTCTGTATTGCTGCTTGCCCCTATTCTGCAAGAGTTTTCAATTGGTTTGAACCTAAAGATGCGGAGAAAGATGAGGAATTACTATATAATGTAGAACTTAATGTACCGCAGAAAAAAGGTACCGTTTCTAAATGCTTATTTAGCGCCGATCGTCTTCGCGAAGGTAAATTACCATATTGTGTATCAGCCTGTCCTAATGGCGTTTACTACTTTGGCGATCTTAATGAAGATGCTGTTACCAATGGTACTTCAGGTGAAACGGTTCGTTTTAGTGAATTGATACGCCAAAATGCTGGTTATACACTTATGCCTGAGCTTGGCACTAAACCAAATGTGTATTATCTACCACCAAAGAATAGGATGTTTCCTTTTGAATTCAAGGGGAAAACTACCTTGGATGATGAACACCACGGATAAAAAAATAATTTATTGAAAATTTAAAAGAAAAATAATATGTCTGAATCTTTATCAAAAGAAGAAGCCAAAATATTGGTCGATAAATATGCCGAAGATGCTATTAGACCAATGAAAAACCATAAGGGTTTTATCCTATGGATGGGTTTCTTAGGACTGGTTTTAGTAATCTTTGCTTATGCCTATTTCCTTCAATTACGTGATGGATTAAGCGTTACAGCTATGCGTGATTATGTAAGTTGGGGTTTGTATATAGCTAACTTTGTATTTTTTGTGGCTGCAAGTTTGGTGGGTATGCTGATCAGTGCTGTATTGGGTTTGCTCAATCAAAAATGGGTGAAACCCATTACACGTGTCTCAGAAATAATTGCACTGGGATTTGTATTAATTGCAGGATTAGTTATCATCACCGATATGGGTCGTCCTGACAGATTCCTCAATCTGTTTCTTCATGGGCGTTTACAATCACCCATAGTGTGGGATGTTACTGTAATTATTACCTACACTGCTATTAGTACTTTACTCTTCTTACTGCCTCTTATTCCTGATCTGGCTTTTATTAAAAGAAGAATGAAAGATATGCCCAAATGGCAATATCATATTTATAATGTTCTTAGTTTAGGTTGGATGGGAACAGCTGAACAGTATAAACTATTGCATAAAAGCATTAGAATGCTTAGTATTATTATTGTACCTGTTGCTTTATCTATACATACAGTAACTTCATGGCTATTTGCTTCTACATTACGTTCAGGATGGGATACTACTATTTTTGGACCCTATTTTGTAGCTGGTGCCTTTGTAGCTGGAGCTGCTGCCGTAATCATTTTAATGTTTATATTAAGAAGCAATTATAAATTGGAAGACTATTTTACTGATCATCATTTTGATATGATGGGACGACTATTAGTGTTAGTTTCTCTACTTTATGCCTATTTTAATATTAATGAATTCTTAGTACCTGCCTATAAAATGCGCTCAGGTGAAGCCGTTCATCTGTATACACTATTTCAAGGGGCTTATGCTGGTCTGTTTTGGAGTGTGCAAATAATTGGTATGGGACTACCTATCATTTTTATGATGTTTAAAGAATGGCGTAAACCTGCTAACTTAACTTTTATTGCAATTATAGTTCTTATCGCAGCTTTTATAAAACGAATTATTATTGTGGTACCTACTTTATTGCACCCTTATCTACCCATTCAAAATGTTCCTGAAAAATTCCACCAATATTTTCCAACTTGGATAGAAATGGCAGTAACGGCAGGAGCCTTTGCTATGGCATTAATAATTATAACCATTCTTTTGAAAGTGTTCCCTGTAATTCCAATGTGGGAATTGGCAGAAGAAAAAGGTATTACTGAAGAATTTGAAAAACAAGAGTAAAAGCTATATCTATGAAAAAGAATAATATTATAACAAACTTTAGTGTATTGCTTATCCTTTTAATGCCTTTAATGGGATGGACACAAAGTGAATGGATGGTTAGCGATACTAAACAAAAAGAAAAAAATCCCGTAGCTTTTTCTGATGCTAGCGTAAAAGACGGCAAAGTACAATTTATGGCAAATTGCAAATCTTGTCACGGCGATCCAGGAAAAGACAATGGCTTACCATTAGTTCCCAAACCAACTGATTTAACTTTACAGGCATTTTTAGACCTCAATACTGACGGAAGTATTTATCATAAAATGACAGATGGACAAATTACTATGCCTTCCTATAAAGCGATCTTATCAGATCAACAAAGGTGGAGTATTGTTAATTTCCTAAGGTCAATGGATAAAAATCATAAAGTAGCAGAAAGTGTTGCCGCTTCAAAACCTCAGAAAGAAGCACCAAAAGAGGAAGTTGCCATTGCCGAAGCGCCCTATTATTTGAGCTTGAGCGTTGATGCTGCTAAAAATGAGGCAACAACAGTCTTCCAAGGCACTTTAAATGGAGAAAAAACAGCTATTGAAGGCGCTGAGATTTTTATTGGTATAAAGCGATATTTTAACAATTTACCAGTAATGGATGCTGGCGCAACTACCAATTCTCAAGGAATAATAAAAACTTCTTATCCTGGTGATTTACTAAGTGGTGAAGATGGAAAAGCTGAATTAATAGCTTATGTGATAGATACTGAAACTTATGGGGAAATTACAGCTCACCAAGAAATAACGCTATCCCCTGCTCATCCGAATCATTTTAAAGACACTAGAGCACTGTGGGCAGATAGAAGTCATTTTCCTTGGTGGCTAATGATTACTTATTTATCTATAGTACTAATTGTTTGGAGTGTTATGGCAAAAGTGGTTATTAATATGCTAAAGATAAAGTCTTTAGGGAAATAACCCATTCTTGTCTCTTATAAAAACTAAACTCTACAAAAGAAGTAAGCTCTTTTTGTAGCGTTTTTTTAAACAATCTTATATTTAATGAGCTTATTACTAAAAAAGTAAAAAAATGAAAAAATTATTAGCATATATTATATTTAGCTTTCTAGGTATTTTTGGAATAGCTGAAGCGCAAAACGATACTATTGTTTCTAAAGACAATAGTGTATTAGTAGGTGAAATTAAAGAAATGGATCGTGGGGTACTTACTTTAGAAACCAATTATAGTGATTCCGATTTTAAAATTACTTGGTTAGAACTCAAGGAAATCATTTCTACTAGAAAATACCGCTTTAGTCTTTCCAATGGAGACCGCCTACATGGTACTATCACTGTGGATACTATAGCTAAAAAATTAATTATTCAAGATGATGAAAAAGGAGCCATTTCCATATCACCCAAAGAATTGGTTTACCTTAAACATGTAGATGGTGGAAATATTTTTGATATTATAAACCTGTCTATGGATGTAGGATATTCTTTTACAAAAGCCAATAACCTTCATCAACTAAACGGATCAATTAATGCTGATTATTATGTTAATAAATGGGGTCTCTCAGCTAATGCTAGTACCGTTCAAAACGTTCAAGACAATGCTCCCTCTACAATTAGATCAACAGGAGGCTTAGAGTTTAAATTTTTTATGAAAAATGATATCTTTGCATTAGCTAGCGCCAACTACCTAAGTAATAATGAGCAACAATTAAATCTACGTAGTACTTATTCTGCTGGACTTGGTAAATATTTTATTCATACCAACCGAATTTATTTTAATGCATCAGCTGGAATTGCTTATACTATTGAAAATTTTATGGATACTATTCCCACTAAAAATGGAACTGAAGGTCAACTAGGTGTGGAGTATAATATGTTTGATATTGGTGATCTGAACTTATTTACAAAACTAGTGGTAAACCCTAGTTTTACTGAGAAAGGTCGCGTTAGAACACTTTTTAATATCAAAGTAAAGTACGACTTGCCTCGTGATTTTTATCTAAAAACCAGTCTTGACTACCAATACGACAACAAACCTTTAGAAGGCATTGATCCTGAAGATTATGTGTTCACTTTTGGTTTCGGTTGGGAACTGTAACAATAAGCGCTTTAGACTTTTGCGCTTCCTATCTGATAGCGCACAGATTTTTTAGCAAACACTAGCTAATTCACACGTTCAATCTTAGCTCCTAATGCCCTTAATCTGCTATCAATATTTTGATAGCCTCTATCAATTTGTTCAATATTATCTATTATTGAAGTTCCTTCTGCTGATAAAGCAGCCAAAAGGAGTGCTACACCAGCTCTTATATCAGGTGAAGTCATTCTAATTCCACGTAAAGGCATTTTCCTATCACTGCCAATAACAGTTGCTCTATGAGGATCACAAAGGATAATTTGAGCCCCCATATCTATAAGCTTATCTACAAAAAACAAACGACTTTCAAACATCTTTTGATGTATCAACAAACTACCTTTGGCTTGTATAGCTGTTACCAATGCAATACTTATCAAATCTGGTGTAAAACCAGGCCATGGAGCATCAGAAATGGTCATAATAGCACCATCCATATATTTTTGAACCTCATAAGACTCTTGTGCAGGGATAAATAAATCATCACCCTTTAACTGCATTTTAATACCTAATCGTTGAAATACTTCAGGTATTATTCCTAACTCTTTATAGTGTACATTTTTTATGGTTAAAGATGATTTTGTAATAGCTGCTAATCCAATAAAACTACCAATCTCAATCATATCTGGTAGCATAGTATGCTGAGTCCCACTTAATGAAGAAACACCTGTAATTTTTAACAGATTACTTCCTATTCCTTCTATTTTAGCTCCCATGCTATTTAACATCCTAGCCAATTGTAACAAATAAGGCTCACAAGCTGCATTAAATATACACGTTTCTCCTTCCGCTAAAACACTAGCCATAAGAATATTAGCTGTGCCAGTAACACTGGCCTCATCAAGTAACATATAAGCTCCTTTTAAACCATTGGTAGTCACTCTGTAACAACTATTCTCTATTTCATATTTAATATCAGCACCTAATTTCTCTAAACCAATAAAATGGGTATCCAATCTCCTGCGTCCGATCTTATCACCCCCAGGCAGAGGAATAAGTGCTTTTCCAAAACGGGCTAAAAGCGGTCCCAAAAGCATTACAGAACCACGTAACATTCCTCCCTTATTCAAAAATTTATCTGATTGTAAATAGTCTAAATCTACTTCGACAGCACAAAAGCTATAACTGCCCTCAGCAAGCTTCTTCACTTCTACACCCATATCAGATAAGATATCAATCAGCTTATTCACATCTCTAATATCCGGGATGTTGTTTATAATGATTTCTTCTGGTGTAAGCAGAACTGCACAAAGAATTTGAAGTGCTTCGTTTTTGGCACCTTGGGGAGTTATTTCTCCAGATAAAACATGCCCACCCTCAATAATAAACGAACTCATAACAATAAATATTAATTAGGTTCTCTTTTTATAATTGCTTGATTGACCATACCGACTACTCTTTTGATCGGTACGTCCTTTACGGTAGTTGCTTTTATTATCCCGTCCCCTAGTAGTACGAGGCTTATCATTGTTATAATTTCTTTTTCTTCCGGTTAATTCCTGATTACTTGGAAATTCATAACCTTCAGGTAGTTTTAATTTACCACTGCTAATTCTGTCCAGATCTTTTATTATTTGCTCATCATCAACAGTATTTTGATTCCAATTCAAATAATATTTCTTTAAATTATTGGCAATAAGGCTAATAAGAGCTTGCCTCTCTTCACCTTCTTCAAAATCAATGGCTTTTTGTACAATTTTTTCCAAATTCCTACCGTAGGTTCTATTTTTAATCTTACCATTGGAATACTCAATAGGCACAGGCTTAGCTTCTACTTTTTCTCTATCAGGCATTGGGTAAGGAGCATCTATATCCAGCTTAAAATCTGAAATAATATAAAGATGATCCCATATTTTTTGTTCCACATCTCCAAAATTACCGGCTTTCACATTCATATGTGTCATAATTTTTATGATGCGCTGTGCTAAAGCATTTCGCTTTTCTCTGTCCTCTAAAGTCAAAGCATATTCCACCATTTTCTGAACATTACGTCCGTACTCAGGAATAAGTATGTTGTTTCGTGAAGTATTATAATCCATTAAAATAATATTTTGTGAAATTAAATCACTAATGATTAGGTAATATTTTATTCTATATACTGTATGTTTTACAGGAAATCATGGCAAAGATATGAATATTTTATAGACTTTTAGCTAAGTATGTCATATTTATTCTTTTGAAATTTGGCACTCCAAAACTGAAGGAGTAACAGCCGTTTATACTAGCTACTCATTGTAGCATTATTCCTACTCCAAATCCTTATGAACCTACAAATATTTTATTATTTGGTCGCAAATAAACTCTGAAGCCTGACCATCGCCAAAAATATTTGGAAAATGCCTCGGAGGATTTTGTACAAAATTCTGATACGATTCAATAATCAATTCCTTATTGGCATTGCAAATAATAGCAGATCCATTTTCAACTATTTCTACCCATTCGGTCTCTGGGCGTAAAATAATACAAGGTTTTTGAAAGAAATAACTCTCTTTTTGCACACCACCAGAATCTGTTATAATCATCGTAGATGATTCTTCCAACATCACCATATCTAAAAAAGAAACTGGAGGAATAAGCTGTAAATTCTCGCAATTTACGATTTGCGTATTTAATTCATCACTCAACACTTCTTTCATCTTTTTAGAGGTGCGAGGATGTAGAGGAAGTATTATTTTTTCTTTCTCAGCTATTGTCAGTAGTGCTTCAAATATGGAAGTAAGCCTTTGGCTATTATCGGTATTATGGTCACGATGAATAGTACCCAAAATAAAAGTTCCCTTTTGTAAAAAATTCTCACTGAGAACATCAGATTCTTTCTTTGCTAGTTCACTAAAATACAAACTGTTATCATACATCACATCTCCACAATGATATATCTTAGGTCTATCAGCTGTATAAGGACCTTCGCTAAAATCAGTAAAACCTTCGGCCTTTAAATTTTCATAACCCGTTTGTGTGGGCGAAAACAAAAGAGTAGAAGCATGATCACACATTATTCTATTAATTTCTTCGGGCATTGATTTATTAAAGGAACGTAATCCAGCTTCAATATGCACAATTGGAATATGTATTTTACTAGCTGCTATTGCACCAGCAAGAGTAGAGTTTGTGTCGCCATAAAGAACTATAGCATCAGGTTTATCCTCCAGAAGTATATTCTCAATTCCACTTATCATCTTTGCTGTTTGTTCGCCATGTTTTCCTGAACCCACACTTAAATTATAATCGGGTTTTGGTATTTGTAGTTCTGCAAAAAAAACTTCTGACATATTGCTATCATAATGTTGACCAGTATGAACAATAATTTCCTCAATCATTTGAGAATAGTCATTTCTAATAGCACGGCTAAGTGCTGCTGCTTTAATAATTTGTGGTCTAGCCCCTATAATGGTAACTATTTTTTTCATCAGTAAATCATTTCTATTTTCGCTTCTCGCTATAAGTAAAATAATTCCTATTAGCTAAAGTCGACACTTGGTTTCTATAATTATTATCGGCGACAAAGATAAAAGAAATAAAAAAACCAGATCGAAATCTGGTTTAAAAATTAATTCAAAATTAAATGGAAATTCTCCATCTTGTGTTTCTTTGCCTGCTTTGTTTTAATGGTGCTATATGCAGCCGAGAAATTTAAAATATTTTGCAGTACCATATTCGAAGGAGTAGATTTATCATCAATACTCTCTTCTTTTAACATATATATGGATTTTTCTTTTAGATTGTAAAATTGATTCATATATCGATTTTCGTTATCATTTGTTTTCTATGAAACGACGAAAATCTATGATTATTGTTTTATGGAATGAAAGTTTGAAAATTAATGGGAACTTAATAGATCTTTCATATCCTAACATATTGACTCTTTGCTCGTAGCCCTACCTTTTTAGCGAGATAAAATCATATTCTTTTCAGAGGCAAATTTTCTCAGATTAATTATAGCATAGCGCATGCGTCCTAAAGCAGTATTAATAGACACTTCTGTTTCATCAGCAATATCCTGAAAACTCATTCCTTTATAGTGACGCATCTTAAGCACATCCCGCTGATCCTTTGGCAATTCCTCAACAAGCATCTTTACATCTTTATGAATTTGGCTTTCAATGATTTCATCTTCAATGGATGGCGTTCGCAAATCTAATCGTTCGAAAGGATCTTCATCATTTTGCTGATTTTTGACAGGTATCCTCTTATTTCTTCTAAAATAGTCTATAATCAAATTATGAGCTATACGAGTAACCCAATGAATAAATTTACCTTCTTCATTATATTTTCCATTCCTTAGTGTAAAAATCACTTTTATAAAGGTATCTTGGAAAATATCATCAGTAGTCTGATGGCACTTCACCATGGTAAAAATATAAGCATAAAGCTTTTCTTTATGTCGAGAAATAATGGATTCCAGAGAGGACTCGTTGCCTTCAAGATAATCTCTGATGAGCTCCTTATCACTAGGGATGAGCGCATTCATAAAACCTCCTTTTTTGTATTAATTTTTCTTTAAAAAGAGTAGAGATCTATCTTATATTGTTCCTCCTGGTTTTTGAATTTGATGTTAAAAATACTTAATTTCTGAGTACAAATAAAAGAAAAAAAACGCTGCTAAGCAAATTTAATTGATAATTTTGCAGAATAAGTAAAAATTTTTGAGGTTAATAAAATCTATCTCTATCTTTTTTTATGCAAACCTTAAAGAAAGATGAAACCAATATTAGAGTATTTAACCCTACCTAACAAAATGAATGAATGCAGGCTATTGATTTCTCAAAACTAAGTACCAAAGAATATATACTAATTAAGGATGCTCATATTCATAATTTAAAAAATATTGACGTGGCCATCCCTCGCAACCAGCTGGTTGTGATAACAGGATTAAGTGGTAGTGGGAAATCATCATTGGCTTTTGATACTTTATTTGCTGAAGGACAACGCCGATATGTAGAAAGTTTGAGTTCCTATGCAAGGCAATTTTTAGGCAGGATGGATAAACCCGAAGTGGAATATATCAAAGGTATCTCCCCTGCTATTGCCATCGACCAAAAAGTAATATCCAGAAACCCACGCTCAACGGTAGGAACAACTACTGAAATATACGAATATCTTAAATTGCTCTTTGCACGAATAGGAAAAACCTATTCGCCTATAAGTGGAAAAAGAGTAAAAAGACATAAGGTAAGCGATGTCATAGATTTTGTTTTACAATGGGAAGAAGGGCAAAAATTTATGGTAGCAGCTCCTTTGGACTTACCTAAAGATAGAAGCTTAGAAACTCAACTAAAACTATTGCAACAACAAGGTTACACTCGTATCAAACTTGGAAAAGGTGTACAAAACATCAGTAATATTTTAGATGGACCAATACCTGTAAATCATAAAGACATTCATATTATCATTGATCGGTTGGCAGTAAAACATAATAGTGACTTCCAATTCCGCATGTCTGACTCCGTACAAACTGCCTTTTACGAAGGAAAAGGAATATGCCATATTTATGAGATAGATGATCAAAATGAGATCATACATGAATTTTCTAATAAATTTGAACTGGATGGCATTATTTTTGAAGAACCAAACGTAAACCTTTTTACTTTTAATAATCCATATGGTGCTTGCAAACGCTGCGATGGATTTGGCACCATTATAGGAATTGATCCCGACCTAGTCATTCCCAATAAGTCTCTTTCGGTATACGAAGAAGCTATTGCCTGTTGGAAAGGTGAAAAAATGGGAGAATGGAAAGATCAGCTCATTGTAAATGCTCATAAATTTGATTTTCCTATTCATCGACCAATATTAGAATTAACTAAGCAACAAAAAGCATTATTATGGTCAGGAAATGAATTCTTTGAAGGAATAGATTCCTTTTTCAAAGAAGTGGAATCTCAAGCATATAAAATACAATATCGTGTGATGCTCTCGAGATATAGAGGTAAAACCCTTTGTCCTGAATGCAATGGAACACGCCTTAGAAAAGATGCTTCCTATGTTTTAGTAAACGGGAAAAATATTCAAGAATTAGTTAAAATGCAACTTGATGATTTGGATGTATTTATGCAAACCATACAACTTCAAGAATATGATAAAAAATTGAGTGAACGCATTTTTACAGAGATAAAGCGCCGGTTAAAAGTATTATTAGATGTAGGCTTAGGCTACCTCACCTTAAACCGCCTATCGAATAGCCTATCAGGCGGCGAATCGCAAAGAATAAACCTAGCCACTTCATTAGGAAGCAATTTAGTAGGCTCCATTTATATTCTTGACGAGCCATCCATTGGGCTACACAGCCGTGACAGTCAACAACTTATAAAAGTTTTAAAAAACTTAAGAGATTTAGGAAATACAGTTGTAGTGGTGGAGCACGATGAAGAAATGATCAAAGCTGCCGATCATATTATCGACTTAGGTCCATTTGCCGGTTATCAAGGAGGAGAACTGATATTCTCCGGATCTTTAAGCGAGATTCTTAAAGAAAAAGAAGGTCTTACAGCACTCTATCTACAAGAGAAAATGAAAGTGGCCTCACTGGAATACAGCAGAAAATGGCGTGATTATATTGAAATTACTCAAGCAACTCAGAATAATTTAAAATCGCTTAACGTAAAATTTCCACTAAATAATTACACAGTAGTAACTGGTGTAAGTGGCTCTGGAAAAACTACTTTAGTAAAAAATATTTTATATGCAGCTCTAAAAAAGCATTTAGGTGGCTATGCTAAAAAAACAGGAAGCTTTGGACAACTTAAGGGCGATTTTAACCGTATCAGTGAAGTAGAACTTATTGATCAGAATCCCATTGGTCGATCCTCTAGAAGCAACCCAGCTACTTATGTAAAGGCATGGGATGATATCAGACAAATGTATGCCCAAGAGAAGTTAGCAAAAATGCGGGGATATAAACCTGGTTTTTTCTCTTTTAATGTCCCGGGTGGGCGATGCGAAAGCTGCGAAGGAGAAGGTACCGTAAAAATAGAAATGCAATTTATGGCCGACATTAGCCTTTTATGTGAAGAATGTCATGGGAAAAGGTTCAAAGAGGAAGTATTAGATGTTAAAATGGCTGAAAAAAGTATTTTTGATCTTTTAGACATGACTATCAATCAGTCTTTGGATTTCTTTACGAAAAACCAAGCTCAACATAACACCATGAAAAAGATAATCAGCAAACTACAGCCATTACAAGATGTGGGTTTGGGTTATTTAAAACTTGGGCAAGCTAGCAGTACTTTAAGTGGTGGTGAAGCACAAAGAATTAAACTGGCTTCCTATCTATCAAAAGGATTAAATATTGACCCTATTCTTTTTATCTTTGACGAACCCACTACGGGATTGCATTTTCATGATATCGATAAACTATTAAAAGCATTTTATGCTTTAATAGATCAAGGTCATTCCTTAATAGTTATAGAGCACAATTTGGATATGATTAAGAATGCCGATTGGGTTATCGATTTAGGACCCGAAGGTGGTGACTTAGGTGGAAAATTAGTTTTTGAAGGACTACCTATGGATTTAGTAAAAGCTGATACCTATACCGGGAAATCGTTAAAAGCACATTTGAAACTTTAGAATAAAACAAGATTTTGGAAAATATATTACAAGAATTAAACGATAAACAACGTGAAGCGGTAATAAAAACCGAAGGGCCTCTAATGGTAGTAGCCGGTGCAGGATCGGGCAAAACCCGTGTGCTCACCTATAGAATTGCCTATTTATTACAAAATGGAGTTGATCCTTTTCATATTCTATCTTTAACTTTCACCAACAAAGCTGCGCGGGAGATGAAAGGTCGAATTGGGAAATTAGTAGGCTGGTCGGGAGCAAGATCCTTATGGATGGGCACTTTCCACTCCATCTTTGCTCGAATATTACGCATTGAATCCAATCACTTAGGCTTCCCTTCAAATTTTACCATTTACGACACAGATGATAGCAAAAGCTTAATGAAAAGCATTGTGAAATCCCAAAATCTCGATCCTAAGATCTATTTAGCCTCCTTTGTTTTAAGCCGAATATCATCAGCAAAAAATAATCTCATCTCCGTAAAAGCCTATAAAGAAAATACCGAACTTACCAATCAAGACAAAAGCACTGGACGCCCACAAATTGCAATGCTATATGAATTGTACCAGCGGAAATTATTCCAATCAGCTGCCATGGATTTTGATGACCTACTTTTTAAGATAAACGTACTTTTTCGCGATCACCCAAGTGTATTACATAAATACCAACAAAAGTTTAAATATATTTTGGTTGATGAGTATCAAGATACCAACTTTTCGCAATACTTGATCGTGAAAAAACTAGCTGCTAATAATGAAAATGTATGCGTAGTAGGTGACGATGCACAAAGTATTTATGCTTTTCGTGGCGCGAATATTGAAAATATCATCAACTTTCAAAAAGATTATCCCAGTTTAGTTACTGT
The DNA here is from genome assembly GCA_029938465.1 of Bacteroidales bacterium. Classification (GTDB taxonomy): domain Bacteria; phylum Bacteroidota; class Bacteroidia; order Bacteroidales; family UBA12170; genus UBA12170. The sequence goes on from JAOZUW010000019.1 coordinate 17,593, forward strand.
GAAGCTAGAACAAAACTACCGATCTACTCAAAATATTGTAAATGCTGCCAACACAGTAATACACAATAATAAATCGCAAATTTTTAAGAAAGTTTGGACCGAAAATCCCATAGGAGAAAAGATAAAACTTCTGAGGGCATCCAGCGACAGAGAAGAAGGAAATATGGTAGCACATCAGATATTCCAAGATCATAGAAACGAACAAGTTGCATTGGATGCCTTTGCAGTTCTTTACCGTACCAATGCACAATCACGCTCTATTGAAGAGGCACTAAGAAAACTCAATCTCCCCTACCGGATATTTGGAGGTCTTTCGTTCTACAAACGAAAAGAAATAAAAGATTTGTTGGCCTATTTTCGTTTAAGTATTAACCTTACTGATGAAGAAGCACTTAAAAGAATTATCAACTACCCTGCTCGTGGAATAGGTAAAACCACTTTAGATAAAATACAAATTGCTTCAGCTAAAAATGCCATTCCAATTTGGGAAGTATTAATGCAAATAAATGATTTATCCTTAGAAATCAACTCCGGCACACGAAACCGATTGAAGGAATTTGCAAATATGATTAGTAGTTTTAGAGCTCAAATGAGTAAATTGAACGCCTATGATCTAGCACAAGAGATAGGAAAGTCAACCGGCTTATTATCTGAGCTATACAAAGACAAAACACCTGAAGGAGTAGGTCGATTTGAGAATATTGAAGAATTGATGAGCGGAATAAAAGAGTTTGTAGAAAGTGAGGTGACAGAAACTGAACTTCACGAGCAAAAACTACGCACCTTAGATGAATATATGCAGGATATTGCTTTACTCACCGATGCCGATGAAAACGATAAAGATGATAAACCTAAAGTTTCTTTAATGACTATTCATCAAGCCAAAGGATTAGAATTTCCTTTTGTTCATATTGTTGGGGTAGAAGAAAATCTATTCCCATCTATGATGTCATTGCAATCACGCGCTGACTTAGAAGAAGAGCGTCGTCTTTTTTATGTAGCCTTAACTCGTGCCGAAAGAAAAGTAAGTATTTCCTATGCAGAAACCCGATACAAATGGGGGAAATTGGATTTTTGTGAGCCCAGCCGCTTTATTGATGAAATAGAAGAACAATATATGGATATGCCCCGCAAGCCCAATTTCACCTTTGACAATAGATCTAAAACTATGGGTGGTGGTATTAGAATAAAAGCTCGTACCGTTTCTGAAAAACCAAAAAGAACAAGCTATAAAAAAATAGAAAGCACAACAAGCAATGTGGTTAACAGACCCACTTCTTCACATCAAGCCAGCAATCCTGATGATATTCAAATAGGCATGCAAGTAGAACATCAACGTTTTGGAAAAGGTGAGGTATTACAAATGGAAGGTGTAGGTTCTAATAAAAAAGCCAAAGTAAAGTTTAAAGATGGTACTAAACAATTAATTCTGCGTTTTGCAAGACTGAGAGTGGTATAACAACCACTTACTATAATTATTTCAACGCATCTGCCAAAAACGAAGCAGTGTAGCCTTTCTTTTGTTTAATAATTTCTTCAGGAGTACCCTGAGCCAAAATATAACCTCCTTCTTCACCTCCTTCGGGGCCCAAATCAATAATATGATCGGCTACTTTTATCACTTCCATATTATGCTCAATCACTAGAATAGTATTTCCTTTATTCACTAATCGATTTAATACTTCCAGTAAAACGCGAACATCTTCAAAGTGTAAACCGGTTGTAGGTTCATCAAGAATATAGAGCGTTTTTCCTGTAGATTTTTTTGCCAATTCCGAAGCTAATTTTACACGTTGAGCTTCGCCCCCACTCAAAGTAGTAGATTGCTGGCCAAGAGTAATATAGCCCATCCCCACTTCACGCAGGGTTTTTAATTTTCGTTTGATATTTGGTATCTTTTCAAAGAACTCCTCTGCTTGTTCAATGGTCATATCCAATACATCATTTATAGATTTTCCTTTATACCTAATTTCTAATGTTTCTCTATTATACCGCTTACCTTGACATTCTTCGCAACCAACCAATACATCGGGTAAAAAATTCATTTCAACCAATTTCACTCCAGCACCTTTACATGTTTCGCAACGACCTCCTTTTACATTAAACGAAAAACGTCCAGGCTTATATGCTCGTATTTTTGCCTCAGGAACCAATACGAAAAGTTTTCTTATCTCGTCAAAAACCTTTGTATAAGTAGCTGGATTGGAACGCGGAGTTCTTCCAATTGGAGATTGATCAATTTCAATAACCTTATCAATTTTCTCTATTCCATGAATAGATTTATAAGCTAAAGGCTTTTTAACAGAATGGTATAAATTTTGACTTATCAGTGGATATAAAGTTTCATTAATCAAAGTGGATTTTCCACTACCCGATACACCCGTTATACATATAAGCTTGCCTAAAGGTATTTCCAAATCTACCTTTTTCAAGTTATTACCTGCGGCTCCTTTTAAAAGAATATGATTGCCGTTACCCTCTCTTCTATATTTGGGTATTTCAATTTTTCTTGTACCTCGCAAATATTCACAAGTCAAAGTATCGCATAAATGCATTTCACCTGGAGCTCCCTGAGCTACTATTTGACCACCATGAACACCTGCTCCAGGACCCATATCAATAACTTCGTCAGCAGCACGCATCATGTCTTCATCATGCTCCACCACAATAACTGAGTTTCCCACATCTCTAAGATTCTTTAGAGAACGTATTAGTCGCTGGTTATCACGCTGATGCAAACCAATACTTGGTTCATCCAGTATATATAAAACACCTTGAAGTTGAGAACCAATTTGCGTAGCCAAACGAATCCGCTGTGCCTCTCCACCTGATAAGCTTCGTGCCGATCGATTCAAGGATAGATAACCTAATCCTACATCTAGTAAAAATTTCATTCGAACCTTAACTTCGCGTAAAATCTCCATAGCTATTTTAGCTTCACGCTTGTTAGATTCCAGTTTTAATTCTCTTACCCAAATATCTAATTTTTTAATATCCATTGCAGCTAATTCTGCAATATTCTTATTATGGAATTTAAACCACAGCGATTCTTTCTTTAAGCGAGTTCCTTCACAAACCGGGCAATTCACACGATTCATAAAGCTTGCAGCCCATCTCTTTATTGATTCGGAGGATGAATTTTCATTTTGACTATTTATAAAATTCACTATTCCTTCGAAACTGATACTGTAATCAGAGGTTACACCAAGCGACTCTTTATATATTCTAATATTTTCCGTCGACCCATACAAAATGGTTTGAATAGCTTCTCCAGAGAATTCTTTTATAGGCGTATCTAAATTGAACTTATATTTTTGACCAATAGCTTCCAGCTGATTGAAAATCCATGAACTTTTATAGTCCCCTACAACAGCTATTCCACCTTTGCGAATACTTAAATTCTTATCAGGAAATATCTTATCAACATCAATCTCTGAGATATTTCCTAAACCATTGCAATGCGGACAAGCACCATAAGGAGAGTTAAAAGAAAAAGTATTGGGTTCTGGCTCATCATAGGCCATTCCAGATGCAGGACACATCAATTGCTTACTTAAAAAGCGTACTTCATTAGTCTCCATTTCCCAAACCAATAAACTGCTTTTCCCTATATTTAAAGCAGTTTCAACAGATTTTTGCAAGCGTGGTATATATTTTTCATTTACTTTAAGTTTATCAATAACTACTTCCACATCATGCACTTTATACCTATCAAGTTGCATCCCAGGATACACCTCTTCCATCTCCCCATCTATTCGCACACTTAAATATCCTAAGCGTCTGATTTTTTCAAAAAGCTCCCTATAATGACCTTTTCGCCCTTTTACCATAGGAGCCAAAATAGCTATTTTCTTATCCTCAAAATGCGCTACAATAAGCTTAATGATTTGCTCATTAGTATATTTTACCATTTCCTCACCGGTTTCGAAACTATAGGCTGTAGCTGCTCTTGCATATAATAATCTAAGGAAATCATAAACCTCAGTGATGGTACCCACTGTAGATCGGGGATTTTTATTGGTAGACTTCTGCTCAATAGAGATTACTGGACTTAATCCGCGAATCTCATCCACATCTGGTCTTTCCATATTACCCATAAACTGCCTGGCATAAGCTTTGAAAGTCTCCAAATAACGCCGCTGTCCTTCAGCATAAATAGTATCAAAAGCCAGCGAAGACTTCCCGCTTCCACTTAAACCAGTCAGTACCACCAATTTATCACGAGGTATTTTTATATCTACATCATCCAAATTATGAACACGAGCTCCATATACTTCAATATATTCTTGCTCTTGCTTCCTGTTATTATGCTCTGGGTTTTTTGAACTCATAAATAATTAGATATAAAAAATTAGCCTGCAAAAATGCAAAAAATATCTCACAAAAATTCATAAGAATCCAAAAAAAACAGAAGTATTTCGTCTTCATCAATATACTATTATCCGATTTTTAACTGCAAAAAGAAACTTATATTAATAATACTTTTATTGATCTAATCAATTGATAAAAAAAACATCACATATGGGGATTGATAATGTTTCAGAAAATACCTTTCTTTGTAGCATTACAAAAAATACTTGTATTTTGTATAAATAGAAATATGTCAGACCATCACCATCATCATCAAGAAGATTTAAGAGGTAAAAAACTACTTTGGGTAGCTATCTTAAATTTATCCATCACTCTTGTCCAAATAATTGGAGGATTTATCTCAAATAGTCTTTCGTTATTATCTGATGCTTTGCATAATCTTGGCGACTCTTCTGCTATTTTTATTGCATTTTTAGCTGGAAAAAAAAGCCGCAAAAAACCTAATGAACATCGAACCTTTGGATATAAAAGAATCGAGATATTAGCTGCACTATTCAATGCAGTTGTGCTCATATCTATTTGCATATTTTTGTTTTTTGAAGCCTATGAAAGATTTGTAAATCCTGAACCCATAAAAGGATTGATTATGTTTGTAGTGGCTAGCTTTGGCTTATTAGCTAATTTAATTTCTGTATTTGTTTTAAATAAAGATAAAGATCATAATCTTAATATAAAAGCAGCATATCTACATTTAATGGGCGACACCCTTTCATCGGTAGCTGTTATATTTGGAGGTATTGCCATTTGGCTTTACGATATATACTGGATAGACCCATTGATTACGGTACTAGTAGGAATCTATATCATATATCATACTTGGGGAGTGATTAAGCAAACTATTGATATATTGATGCAATCTGCGCCTACCGAAATCGATCTAAAAGAGATAAAAAACAAAGTTGAAAGCTTGAAGGATGTTGAAAATATTCATCATATACATTTATGGAAATTAGATGACAAACAAATACATCTAGAAGCCCATATTAATATTAAACACAATATTGATATGGAAGGAATGATGATTATAAAAGATAAGATTGAAAATTTATTAAAGGAGCAATTCTCCATTCAGCATATTACCTTACAAATTGAGTATAAATCTTGTGCTGAGATGAAAGAGTTGATCTCTGAGTCCTTCTAAAAACTGATTTAATAATTTATACTAATGGAACTAGATAATGTTTTATTTGCCTTTGCTTTAACGCTTTTCGCCGGTCTTTCCACAGGAATAGGGAGTGCATTAGCTTTCTTTACCAAACGTACCAATACAGAGTTTTTATCTATATCTCTAGGCTTTTCAGCTGGTGTAATGATTTATGTCTCTTTTGTTGAAATTTTAACCAAAGCCAAAGATATTTTAATAGTCAGTCATGGAGAGAGACTAGGATACTGGTATACTGTGCTGGCTTTTTTTGGAGGAATACTAATTATTGCCATCATAGATAGGTTAATACCCTCCTATGAAAACCCCCATGAGATACATAGTATTGAAGAGATTGACGAAGCAGAGAAAAATATTTCAAAACAAAGGAATTTGATGCGCATGGGGCTATTCTCAGCATTAGCTATTGCCATTCATAATTTCCCTGAAGGTATGGCCACTTTTGCAGCAGGACTGGCAGATCCCAGTATTGCCATTCCAATTGCTGTAGCCATAGCTATTCACAATATCCCCGAAGGTATTGCTGTTTCAATACCTGTGTATTATGCCACAGGAAATAGAAAAAAAGCTTTTATCCTCTCTTTTTTATCCGGTTTGGCGGAGCCTATTGGTGCCCTTATAGGATATTTTTTACTTCGGCAATTTTTTAGTGATACTCTTTTTGGTGTATTGTTTGCTTCGGTGGCAGGAATTATGGTTTTTATTTCTTTAGATGAGCTTTTACCCACTGCTGAGAAATATGGCAAGCACCACTCTGCTATTTATGGATTAATTGCCGGAATGGCAGTAATGGCCATTAGTTTACTATTGTTTGTTTAACACCATATATCCACAAGATTTTATTGATTTGATTGCGAATTAACAAAGAATTGATTATCTTTGATAAATCCTTCTTTGATTATTAACTATTTCTGGCTTTAGGCCTAAAAAGTTTTCTTGTCTGAAACCAGAACAAAAAATTATAAAAGATGAAAGTTACCTACTTATGCCCCCATTGCCGCTCTGCAATAAATGCAGATAATAATATCATTTTGTCAGCCAAATGTAGTAAAAACAATAGGGGTTTAATACTGCTTCATGAAGAAATTGGGAATTACACAAGTACGCATAGCTCTACTCTACAAGTGGAAGATGGAGATACCGTTGATTTCTTTTGTCCAGTTTGTCACGAAAGCTTAAATGTTCCTTTTAAAGACAATCTAGCAAGATACACCAGAGTTGATGAAGATTTAAAAGAATCATTTATTATCATTTCCAGAAAATATGGGGAGAAAATCACTTTTAAGGTTAGCGATAAAAAAAAGGTTGAGTCCTATGGAGAAAAGATCAGCCGCTTTATTGATCCTGATTGGTTTTTAGTAAAATAATTTGAATCGAAAAATACCGCTACACCTCATTTTTATTTTATCATTCTAAATAAGTAACTAATCAGTGTGATGAAATGTAATATCGATAAGGGTTTGCAATACTTCTTGTTTATTCTTTGTGTCACTTTGCGCTTCTTTGAGTAACTTTGTGTAACAGCTATATCACAGAGCAACACTAAGAAAACACTGAGTTTCACAGAGAAAAGCTATAATTAACATTGAATTTCTGATACTGATTAGTTACCTAAATAATATTTATATTTTATATTTTCATATCCTTGATATTCATTGGTATAAGCTTATATAAACATCACTATTATCAATATCCCAAATTAATCTGTAAGGAATAATAAAAGTTTCCGGCTCCCCTCTACCCAATTTAGTTGCAGGTAGTTGTCGTTTTGGAAATAACCCAAAAATATCCGTTTTAAACAAAAACTGCAAAGCACATAAAGTAAACAACCTTTTATTACCGATGCCAGTTTTATGCCAACAGGAGGTAGTGTCACTTATACTTGGACTATCTATGCAAATGCATTTCGTGTAGCAGATCATATTATAGAATCACTTAAGCAAGGAATTAAACTAAGCTGACAAAGCTTTTCAAAACGAGGATAACAAAATCAAGATTATTTTATTGCAAGCACTAATTGGATTTTGGAATTTTAATCCTATACTTTCTACGGCTTTTATCCGGCAAAAAAGCTTGACGCATCCAAGGATTATAAATTTTAAGTTCCTTATAGTTTAGCTCATATAATTTTGCAAATTCCGACAAATCACTGATAGTTGAATCTACAGATATTTCATGGGTTGTATACGGAATATAAAGGTCTTCTTTTCTTAAATGAAAACCATAATCTTTAGGATGGTTTAATACTTGTTTGAGTGCAATAATCCTATAGAGATAACGCCCAGTTTCCTGCCCAAAAATCATATCGTAATAATTATTTTCTCCTTGTCTTTCCAGTTCTTTAGATATTCTATTCATTCCTGCATTATAGGATGCTGCGGCCAATGTCCAACTTCCATATTTATCATAGGCTGTTTGCAAATATTCGCAAGCTACTTCGGTAGATTTTTCCACATGGTATCGTTGATCAATTCCCGAGTTCACTTCTAAATCATATTCTTTTGCAGTTCCTTTCATTATTTGCCAAAAACCTGTTGCTCCTGCCGGTGATACTATATTCCGCAAACCACTTTCTGCCACTGCCAAATATTTAAAGTCATCAGGAATACCATTTTTCTTCAAAATAGGTTCAATCACAGGAAACCAACGATTTGCTCTTTTTAAATGCATAATCGTAGATGAATGCCAATAAGTATTTACCGTTAACTCATATTCCAAAGCTTCTTTTACATAAAACCTGTCGAGAGGAACGGCTTCACCAGCAAAATTAATATCAGTAGGAAGCTCCACTGAAAATACTTTATTGTGGTTACTAAATTCATTAAAATATTCCTCATCATCAATAGTAGTAGGGTTTTTTAAAGATAATAAAACTATTCCAAAAACTACAAGAGGCAACCATGCCCATTTTATATAATTCTTATGCATGTATTAATACTTTTTTAGCTGAATTTATGTCAAAATGAGGCGCAAAAGTAAACATATAAAGCTAGAACCCTGCCAAAAATAAAATATTTTTATTTGAAAAAATATTTGATGTTTTGACTTTAATTCTTAGATAAATTCACAGGCTAGGAAGCCTGTGTTACAGTATCAGTGTAATGTAGGCTTCCTATCCTGCAGCTTCCTATTAACTTGCTATTTTAAAATATAATGCTTTTCAACGAGTAAGATTATTCTGACACATCTTAGGAAAGCTGTGTTACATTAGTATGGGCTTTGGAAATCAGCAAATAAAGGCGCAATCTTATCTTTCTCTGACAATATAGGTTGAAGATTATTTCCCCAATCAATCTTTAAATCCGGATCATTCCAACGTATGCTACCCTCAGACTCTTTATTATACACATTGGTACATTTATAAAAAAATACAGTATTATCTTCCAAAGTAACAAAACCATGGGCAAAACCAGCAGGAATCCAATACATAAATTTATTATCTTCGGTAAGCTCAATGGAGGCCCATTGACCATAAGTAGATGAGTTTTTTCTCAAATCTACAGCTACATCAAGTACGGCTCCCTTCATCACACGTACTAGTTTTCCTTGTGCATAAGGTGGTTTTTGAAAATGCAAACCACGTAAAACACCTTTCATGGATTTTGATTCATTATCTTGTACAAAGTTTCTATCAATACCTTGTGATAAAAATTTCTCCTTATTATAGGATTCAAAAAAATAACCCCTATCATCCTGATAAACAGTAGGTTTTATTATTAATAAATCAGGTATTTTTGTTTGAATAATCTCCATAATGATGCTATTCTGTGTTTAGTATTTCTCCAAGCAAAAGTAAATAATAATAAACGATTCTACAAAAAAGATATCATAAAAATAAAGATGCCACCTGTTGAAAGGATGGCATCTTTATATTTTTATCTGAATATTTTAGATTATTCTATAATCAAACGTTTTACTACTTGAGCATTATTTGTTTTAATTACTAAGAAATAGGTTTGAGCTGCAAGATCACTTACATCAATAGTATGATTCACTTTTCCATATTCCATAGATAAGTTTTCCTGATACACAATAGCACCCATCATATTCATAATATTGATTTCTACATTTTGCTGCTGAAGTGCATTCAAGGAGATTTCAAAAATACCTGTATTAGGATTTGGATATACCTTAAGATCTTCTATCGATGTCAAATCATCAACACCACTACAATCTTGATAAGAAATTAAAATCTCATCTGTTCCTTCACAAGCAAATTCATCAGTAACAACTACAGAAACTAGCTGTTCCATAGCTCCATTTAAGCCAGTAGTATCTACCATTACGGCTTGGGTTTCTGCACCTGTTGACCATAAATAAGATGCGCCCTCATTTGCAGCATCTAATGGAATTTCATGATTTAAACAAGCTGATAAATCTTCTCCTAAATCAACAATAGGTAATTCATGTGCTATTACGGCAACAGTGGTTTGTTCCTCATAAACACAACCAATAACGTCTGCAACTTGCAATATTGTAAAACTACTATCCTGCTCCACTGTCCATGAGAACACATAAGGTGCTTGTGAAATTTCAATATCACCAACATTTTCTATGGTCATAGTATGGGGCCCTACTCCTGATATTTCTAAAACAATTTCTACAGCTGAATTTATACATGCATCTGTGTTTTCATTAATAGAGTAGAATGGAAGTTCATTAATGGACAAGATTATGTTTGCAGATACATCTCCATTTGTTCCCGCTGCTGTAAGTGTTAGTAAAACCATACCATTTTCATTATCCGAAGAACCAGGTGTATAAACTGGGTTTAATATTCCTTCATCATCAAAACTACCATCACCAGCTGTTGACCATAATAGTGATTCGTAATTTTCAGCTTCTGCAGATATCTGATAGGTTTCTCCATTACAAATAGTAACTGCATCATCCTCAATAATAATAGAAGGCAACATCAAAGGAGGAAATACAATAAAATCAACAAAAGCAGCATCGGAACCACCTATCGTATTACCATCTTTTATATAACTCCATTTAAAAGTATGTACACCAGCTGTCACATCATATTCTTCCATACTCCACGCCTCTTCACCACTCCAAGAACCCTTTTCGCTACCATCGATATAAAATCTTAAATAATCGTAATTACTTTCACTGGATACTTTTTTATAAAAAGAAATAGTTCCATCAGAACCCACTTCGTATTCAATAATCAAGTCAGTAGAAGTATTATCACCAATGGCCCCACTCTTACTGCAATAAGCTCCTTCATAAGGATCTTCATCGCTAATAAACCAATCACCAGAGCCTCCAAATGTCCAGTCAAACTGACTAAAATCACCAGTTTCCCAATCTTCTACAATTAAACCTATAGTAATAACAAAATCTTTAGTATCCGTGAATACACCACTCTCTAAATCAATAGTAATAGCCTCAGAAGAACCAATTGGAGCAGATTCAGATACAGTCACTGCAAAAACAGCTTGTGTTTCACCCTCAGGGGATAATTCATCAATGGTATACTCAACATTCTCAAAAACTAAATTGTTACTACTATTGCTAAGGCTAACTAAAATATCCTCAGCAGCTAGCTGACCGGTATTGAATATATTAACCATTATATTGGCAGATTCTCCCGGATCAAGACGTCCGTTTCCGTTTCCTGCTGCATCATCAATAAATAAGTTGCCAATGGTCAATCGAGGTCCATAAGAAACTACTGTAAAACTACTAGTCCATACTTCGGTACCATCAGTTGCAGTTATATTAAATCTGATATCTTCTAGGCCAGGCATATTATCAGCTACATCAAAAGCAAAAGCATCGCTAATTTCAATACTAGCTCCAATTGCAAAATCACCGTAATTCTCGGTATCGTCAGTCATTGTTATATATGGTGATTCACAAGCTACATTAACATCAACATTAGTAAAAGCCATATCACTTCCATTATACATGGTCATAGTAATTTGAATGGACTCTCCAGCCTCTATTTCTTCATTTCCATTAGGATCGGTAAAAGTATGGCTTTCGTATACAGGACCTTGTTCCGAAGTATTCTCAACAGCTTCAAAAGCATCTACTCTACCTGCACCATATAAATTATCTTTTCCTGAAGCTCCTAAATCTAGGGAAGTTGTTTCTAAAGTCATACACATCTCAGCAGGCGATAATCCGGGATTTTTTGATAAAATAAGTGCCATAACACCAGCTACACCAGGAGTAGCCATTGATGTTCCACTCATATACGTATATCCATTTGGATTAAAAGCATCACATGATTTAATATCTACACCAGGAGCACTCACATCAGGTCGTAAAAGTCCCATTTCCGGATTAAAAGGATAGTCGTTAAAAGGACTGACTGTTTCCCATTCAGAAGGGCCTCGACTAGAAAAACCAGCAAGCCCATCACTAGAATTAGTAGCACCTACACAAACCACAGCAGATATTCCACCTAATAAAGTTTGATCAGGATTTAACCAAGGTGGAGGGCAATCACCGGGAGTTCTTACATCATCAGGATTATTAGGACTACCGCCTTCGTTACCTGCAGCAACTGAAGCTACCATACCTGCTGCTAATGCATTATCAAAGGTATTCCGCCAGGTTAGTCTGTCAGGATTCCAGCTGTGCATCCAACCCAATGACATAGAAATAACGTGAGCGCCTTGTTCAACAGAAAACTCAATAGCTTCCCAGACATAAGATTCTTGACCACTACCATCGTCGCCTAAAACTTTACAAGCCATAACAGTAGCATCTGGAGCCATTCCTGTTTGGGATCCGGCTGTTCCATCTCCTGCCACTGTTCCAGCACAATGTGTACCGTGACCATGTCCATCCATAGGGTCATTATCACCATTTCTAAAATCCCAACCATGATTAGGAAACTCAGATCCACCATCCCACATATGATCATTTAAATCTACGTGATTATAGTTAACACCTGCATCAATTACAGATACAATAATACCTTCTCCGGTATAACCTGAAGCCCATACATCATCTGCATTAACCTTAATCACATTATAAGTGATTTCATCCACACCTTTATCTTGTTTAGGGTCAAAAGGTATAGGTTTCGGCATCTCTTCAATTAAAATCCGTTCTTCATCTATATCGATACGATCTAAATCATTTCTTTGAGATAGTTTATCAATTATAGCATCACTAGCATAACAAGTAATCACATTGGAAATCCAAAATTGATGAACCAATTTATATTCATTGGCATCTTGTTGAGATAAAAAAGTAATTACTTCTTTTTGTGACTCTATTGAAAAAGCTTTTAACTCATTAATAGCAGTTTGTCTACGGATATCAGCAGCTAAAATTTTAAACTCTGCATAACGCTGCATCAGTTTATTTTGTTCCTTAAATCGTATATTGATACGAGTTAAATCGTTATTATCTTTTTGTTCCAAATAATTTTGAAGATCTGGAGTAATAATAGATGTTTTATCTATCTCACCTGCAATAGCAACAGAAAAGAATAAAGAAAAAATCAATAAGTATAAATTTCGCATAATGTAATTATTAAATGAATTAAGTTTATTTTGCTGACAAATATAATAAATAATAGTTGCCTCAAAAACATTTAAAAGATATTAATTGAACTCCAGAATTAATTAAAAATTAAGACTGAATAGATGTTTTTATCAAAAAATAATTATAACAAAAATATTTTGCCTATTTTTGGCATTCATATACCAAACCAAATACAGACAACTATCTGATTTATTTATAGTCATGATGATAGTTTTCTTCAACCAAAAATACAAATATGTTAGCGTTTGTACACTCTATTTATAGGTCTTTTAGCAAAATAAGTAGCTATTTTGTACCAAATATTAAACTGAAATTATTATTTACTATTAGCTTCTTTTTATTTATTTTATCCTTTCAATCTACTGCCCAGAACTTCTTTTGCAGCTCCTCCGAACCTTTTTGTACAGATGAAGCTTTTACTTATGGTGCAGGAGTAGATGCTGGCAATGCAGAGCCTGGTCCTGACTATGGCTGTCTTGGAAACCAACCTAATCCTGCATGGTTTCATATGAGAATTGGTGTTGACGGAGATATTAATATCAATATGGCTAGTGCTCCTTCAGAAGATATTGATTTTATATGTTGGGGTCCTTTTACCGATGCTTATTCTCCTTGTACAGGTGAATTAACTACTTCTAAAATTGTATCTTGTAGCTATTCTCCTGCCTCAGTTGAAAATTGTTACATTCCAAATGGTCTTGTAGGTGAATATTATATTCTATTAATTACTAATTGGTCTAATAACCCTTGCCATATTACTTTCTCCAAAACTAGTGGTAGCGGCGAAACCGATTGCAATATCATAAATGCTAGTGCAAGTAATAATGGCCCTGTTTGTATTGGAGATACTTTAAAACTTTTTGCAGACACCGTAGTAAATGCTACCTATCAATGGGAAGGACCAGATTCTTTTTCGTCCACAAATCAAAATCCAATTATTCTTAATGCCCAATTAACAAATGCTGGTTTATACTCTGTTGTTGTTACATTTGATGGGGTGCCCAGTGAACCAGCAGTAACAAATGTCGTTATAGCTTCTCCTCCTACTTTTGAAATTACTAATATGGCAGGAGATATACAGGACACATTCCAGCTTTGCTATGGGGAAGAAATGAAATTTAAGGTGAGTTTTTGGGATTATGTAGATGCAACGTGGTTCAATGGAAATACCGGTGTTTTATCAGGATGGGTAAGTACAACAGGAGAAGTATGGGTAGAAGCGAATAACCCTACTGGCTGTATTGGTTATGACACCACCTACCTCGAAATCCGCGACGAAATCCTCATCAACTTCAACCTTCTTAACTTCTGCGAAGGCGATTTAGCAGACACCATCAACAGTAAAGCCACACCATTAGGTGGAGTGTTTTCAGGCGATGCCGTTATTTATTCCGGAATAGATACTATTATTGATCCTACTATTATTCCAGTGGGAGACTCTGTAAAGATATTCTACACCTATGCAGATATTATTTCTGAAACTGATACCTGTTTTGGTACAGATTCCATATGGATCAAAC
>JAOZUW010000227.1 GCA_029938465.1 Bacteroidales bacterium
GTCACCACAACCAGCACACCATCTTACTTCCTGATCGCTTTTAAAATCTTTAAAGCTTAGTTTTAAATTTTCTATTGCAGCCATAATTATTTCTCCTCCATTAATTTAGTGAAATGTGCAGTCAATTCTTCCACAGTAAAAGGTAATCCCATTACTTTATTGTATTGTAGTAATTCTATGTTATTAAAATTCTGGCGAAGATAATTGGCAAATTGACCACCATTAATCTCTGCTACTACTACTTTTTTATGACCTCTTAATATCTCTTCAGCATTTTTTGGAAGAGGTTGAATATAATTGAAATGAGCCAAACTAATTTTTTTTCCTTCGGCTTGCAAATCGTGTACAGCTGTTAAAAGGTGACCATAAGTACCACCCCAACCAACTACAAGAAGATCAGCTTCTGCATCACCTATCAAAGGTTGTTTTGGAATATAATTTGCTATTAAATCTACTTTCTTCTGACGATAATCAGTCATTAACTGGTGATTTTCAGGAATATAAGAAACAGTACCTGTTTTATCCATTTTTTCCAACCCACCAATACGATGTTCTAATTCTGGAGTTCCAGGAGAAGCCCATTTTCTTACTAAAGTCTTTTTATCTCTTTCGTAAGGCAAATACTCTTTTTCTTTATCATACTTCGCTAAAGGTACATTAATATCTGCTAAAGTATCGGTATCATGAATCTGCATCGGCTGTGTACCGTTTGCTAAGAAACCATCAGTAAGTAAAATAATCGGAGTCATATGCTCTAAAGCAATTTTACAAGCATGAAAAGCATAATCATAACAATTTGATGGTGTGCTAGCTGCAATAACAGGAAGTGGTGCTTCACCATTTCTGCCTTGAACAGCTTGCATCAAATCTGACTGCTCTGTTTTGGTGGGTAAACCAGTACTTGGTCCACCACGCTGAACATTCACAATTACTAAAGGCAATTCAGTAATTAAAGCTAAACCTATAGCCTCTGTTTTAAGAGCTAAACCAGGACCCGAAGTCGTAGTTATAGCCAAATTACCAGCATAACTAGCACCAATTGATGAGGAAATACCAGCAATTTCATCTTCAGCTTGAAAAGTCTTTACACCTAAACTTTTTCTTTTTGCCAATTCGTGCAAGATATCAGTAGCAGGTGTAATGGGATATGAACCGCAGAATAATGGGAGATTTGCTTTTTCAGCTGCTGCAATGCAACCCCAAGCTGTAGCAGTATTTCCATTAATATTTCTATAAACACCCTTTTCTATTTCATCAGCAGAAACTTTATAAGGAGTTAATTCTTGTACAGTGTACCCATAGTTATAACCTGCTTTCAATACCGTTTTATTGGCATCGATAATAGATGGAATTTTTTTGAATTTATTCTCGATAAATTCTTCTGTAAACTTTAGAGGTTTATTGAACAAATAAAAACACATGCCCAAAGCAAACATATTTTTACTACGAAGTTTGGTTTTGTTATCAAGACCTGTTTCTTTTAAGGTTTCTTGAGTCATTGTAGAAATAGGAACCCAAATAACGTTATAACCACCTAATTTATCCTCTTTTATAGGATTATCAGTTATATAACCTGCTTTTTTCAGATTCTTTTCAGTAAATGCATCTCTATCCAACAAAATCGTACCACCTCTTTTGGTCCATTTGGAATTGGCTTTCAGGGCTGCTGGATTCATGGCTACCAATACATCGGCATAATCACCAGGTGTATTAATATCGTATCCAAAATGCACTTGAAATCCAGAAACGCCTCCAACAGTACCTTGAGGGGCTCTAATCTCTGCAGGATAATCAGGGAAAGTAGCTACGCCATTACCTAGCAAAGCTGCTGTATCAGAAAACAGTGTTCCGGTAAGCTGCATTCCATCACCAGAATCTCCTGTAAAACGAATAACCACGTGGTCTAGGGATATCGCTTTATCTTTATTGTCAGTCATTTAGTATAAGGTTTTTTTTTAAAGGGCAAATGTAAGAGGTTTTTTACACTACACTACAATAAGTTATCACCATTGTTTTAATTTAGAATCTGTTTAAATTTTCTTTTCTTTTGATCATATGATAGCTATTTGAAAAAAAGATTTAATTTTGCGCCGAATAACAAAATGAATTCAATAAACTAAAAAAAAATTATCATTATGGCTTATGTAATTAATGACGATTGTGTAGCTTGTGGCGCTTGTATTGATGAGTGTCCAGTAGATGCAATTTCTGAAGGCGATATTTATAAAATAGATGCTGAACTTTGTACAGATTGTGGTGCTTGTGCTGACGTTTGTCCAACTGATGCTATTTCACCTGAATAGTTAGCATCTTATTGTATATAAAAGCTCTGAAACCTATGGTTTTGGAGCTTTTTTAGTATACCTAACAAATTCCATAAATAGTATTGATATGAGTTTTATAAGGATATCCTATTAAGCTTAAAATCTAAGTATTTTATTATTTTTGCATCCATGAGAATCCCTAGCAATCAATATAAAAGCATTATAAGTTTTGCTCTTCAAGAATTGCAAGAACAATATACTGATAACGAGATAAAATCATTGGTTTATTATCTTTTTGAAGAATATTTAGGTCTTAGCAAGACCTATATCATTATAAATAAGGATAAAGGTGTAAGTGAATCTGAATTATTAACACTTCATTTTGCCATAAAAGATCTAAAAAAAGGCAAACCCATTCAATATATTTTAGGATATGGCTATTTTATGGAGCATCGTTTTTTTGTAAATACTAAAACGCTGATTCCTCGACCTGAAACCGAAGAACTTGTTCAGTACATTATCCATCAAGAAAAAGATAAAGAAGCATTAAAGATTCTTGATATCGGCACTGGAACAGCTTGCATACCAATAAGTTTAGCTATAGCAATGCCTCAGCACCAATATGATGCATTAGACTTTAAAGAGGAAATTATTGATCTTGCTAAAAAGAATGCTCAAAAACATCAGGTAAATATTCATTTTCAGCTTAAGGATATTCTAAGTGTATCAGAAAATGATTTGGAATTTTATGATATCATCATCTCCAATCCACCCTATGTTTTAGAATCAGAAAAGGAAAGCATGCATACTAATGTGCTTAATTTTGAGCCTGCCTCTGCCCTATTTGTTGAAGATAATAATGCACTTCTATTTTATCAAAAAATCATTTCTTTAGCAGC
>JAOZUW010000097.1 GCA_029938465.1 Bacteroidales bacterium
TACATACTTTTCGATCATGGATAGATTGTGAATATTGAGTTATTATTGTTGTACTATGTTTATTAAGTCCGCGAGGATTTACAATTCGCGCAAGCAGATTGTACTCTACATAAAAACTTCTTTTGTAAGATGCCATACTTCGCCCCGATGGCTATCGGGTACGCTCAGCACGGCTTTAGTGTATTTGTATTTTGTTAATATGTTCGCTCATCAATGAGTTAGTTTGCACTATTTGTTTTTATTAACCTTCGAAGTAGCCCTGAGCGGAGTCGAAGGGTGGTATTCTACATAAAGACATCTTTTATATAACGCCATACTTCGACTCCGCTCAGTACGACTTTAGAGTGTTAGTATTTTGCTAATATGTTCGCTCAGTACAACTTTAGTGTATTCGTATTTATTTATACCAAGTAATCTGTTTATATATTGGCTTAATATGCCCAATTTAGTTTTTCCATTCCTTTTAGGGCAGATTCATCTTCTGGATTAAAAAGCAGAGCCTTTTGAAATAAGAGTTGTGCTTCTTTCGTTTTGCCCATTTGAAGGGAGTTCCAGGCTAATAAAATAATAGTATCGTAATCAAAAGGATATATATTGATGACTTTAAGGAGTAGTTCTTCAGCTTCCTTATAGTTTTCGTGTTGATAATACATCAATGCTAACCTATAATTTGCTTTGGGATCTAAAGGAGATGTCTGGAGAATTTCTAAATAGGTATCCTTTGTTTCTGATACCTTTCCCATGGCTATTAAAGGATTTATTAAACCATATCTGGCCTCTATACTCATAGGTTTTAAACTAATAGCTTTATTGTAAAAACTGATTGATTCAATAAATTGCCCTGCCATATAATCCAGCCATCCCAAACGAATATTATATTCATAGGAATCTTCTTTATAGGTAGCTTTTAGGCTTGTAACAGCCTTGCTGTATTTACCTTCTAATTCGTATTTATAACTTTCTGAAAAGCTCTTTTTATCTGTTTCAAAAGTTTGTGAAAAGCCCATAAAACTGCTTAGTATGAAGGCCCATATTAATACATTCTTTTTATTCATCATGTTAATTATTTTGAATGGCGTAAAAATCTTTTTCTATATTGTTAAACTCTATATATCCTTTAGTATGTATTTGAATATGATAGGTATCGGTATGTGTTAGTTTATCAAACTTATAATGTTTAATGCTGCTTTTTAGTTTTATTAATTGAGGTGATAATTCATCATCAATACTTAAATACTTCATTTTGTATTTTATCCTTCTATAGATATAAAAGGGTGCGATAAAATCTTGTAAAAATCCATTTTTATAATGGTCTCTACTTAAATGTAATGCTATTTCGTCGTTTAAAACTGTATTGACATAAAAGGAATGATGGATTTTATAAAATGCCAAAAAGAAATGATAAAGAGCTGAACTTTTGTCACCAATAAAGTTTTTAAAATATATTAAAGCTCCATCATTATAAAAATAGGCAAAAGAATGGCTTTCTTTACAATGGATATAAGTGTTTTTATAAAGATCGCTTTCTATGGTCCAGCTATAGTTTTTTGTAATTCCTTTACTTTTAATTTCAAATATCATTTCCCTTCCAACATCCCATTTTAATGCACTGGATAATAATTCATTAGATTCGGTTATCTTAAGCTTATCTTCAAGCTTTGGATAGTCGTAAATATGTAGTTTATTTCCTGATTCTGGTTTATTTGTTAGGTAGGAAGAAAAAGGATAATTAATGGTTTCGGAGCCAATAAAGGGGGTTTTTTGTAATTGAAAATGAAGGTGTGGAAATGGTGAGCGACCTGAGTTACCTACCTTTCCAATTAGTTGACCTTTTCTAATCCAATCTCCTTTTTTTACTTCAAAACTGTTTTTCTTTAGGTGTGAGTATTTAGAATATAGAAATTCTGAATGTTTAATGATGATAGTATTTCCCCAATTATTTGTAAGGTTTTGATGGCCAATTTTGTTGTCCTCAATACCATTAGCAATTTCTTCTACAACACCATCATAGCAAGCTACAATGGATTTATTATAGCATAAATAATCCGTTAGCCTTTCTCCTAAATCTTGATATTGTTCGCCATTACTTTTAAGCATTACAAAATCCCAGGCATGTTTCCATTTTTCACGATGGGTGTATTCTCCATTATGTGCTTGCGATATGCTCCATTCTCCTTGAACAGGCAATCGAATAGGGAAGTATTTCAAATCCATAAAGCGGTGTTCAGCTTCTAAGGAATAGTATAGGTTTTGTTCAGGACTAAAATGTTGTACAGTAACCTCTTTTAATCCTAAATTTTGTTTGGTTCTCAGTTTGTTAGCATATAAAAATAAAAGTACGACTATATTAAAAGGTAAAGCATAAATGCCAATACCAAAATGAGAAAACAGAGCCATGGAAGCCATGGTAGTGAGTACTACAATTGGAAGAATCAGCAACATCCATCCCATGGAGTATTTATTTGGTATTAAGAAAAATCCTCCTAATGCTATAGCTGTAAGAATAAAATTGAAACCAATATAAGAATAGCTTAAATCGTATAGGCTTGCACCCATAAAATAATAAAATAACCAAGCTGCATAAAACCCTAATAAAGACAGTAAAAATGCAATTCTGGAATGGATAATAATACCAATAGCTATAATAATTCCGGCTAAAACTTGATATTGGAAAAATATGGCTCCTAATGATAAAAAGTACACCTCAAGGGAATACAATAATGGGAATTTTGAGAGCCAATCATAAAATTGGATTAACGAAAATCCCCCAATACCAAAGAGTTCATTAAGTAAGAATATACCTCTATCGCTAAGACCTATAGTATAAAAGGAGTGTGCTGATAAGTCTACCATCCACATTCCCAGTAAAAAAGGAATAGATAGAAAAGGCAAACCATAGTTTCTCATATATCGTGAAATACCTACAGAGAGGAAGAGTACCAATAGGCTTATTACTAAAGTATACAGTAGTAAAGAAAAAGAGGGCTGAAAATAAAGTCCTATACCTAAGCCTGTTAGTAAACTGTTGTAGGTAAATACTCCTTTGTCAGTACTTTCTTTCTCAAAACCTAATTGTCTGGCAAAAACTAAGCTTACCAATACGGAAAAAACACCAAAGAACCCTGACCAAAAATCCATAAAACTCACCAATAGTAGAAGACTTCCTAATATTTTACTATTGGAAAAAAATACTTGAGAATAGCTCAAAAGAAAGCTGTTCCAATGCTTATGATCAGTTTTTTCTGTATTCATTATTGTAAGTAATCAGGTACTAATTCTTCATTAACAATGCTTTCGTTAGTTTCACGTTTACGCACCAAGTGGGTTTTCCCTTCTTTATCTATCATTACAATAGCTGGGCGATGTGTGATAAACTGCATCCATTGGGTCATATTATAAGCTCCAATTCGCTTGATCACCACATGTTGTCCTTTTTTCATATTAGGAAAAGGTAGGCTCTCGCGAATAACGTCGATATTCATGCATAGAGGGCCGTAGACAGTTGTATCTTCGGTGTAGTTGGAAGTTTCTTCGGCAGGATACAGCAAATGATCATACCAAAAAGAGGTAAATAAAATGTTTACTCCTATATCAAGAATGGTTGAGGCACGACCACTTGTTAAGCGTTTATTACCAATTATGGAGCCTAATAGATAGCCAGCATCATCAATTAAAGCGCGACCTGTTTCTAAAAATAAGGTGGGCATATGTTCTGGGTTAATATCGGAGCCAATTAATGCATTAGTGATAGACTCCGCATAATCGTCAAAACTTGGACAGGTGTCGGTACCTGGTAAAAAAGCGCCTTTTAAGGTGTTTTTTGAGGCAAAACCACCTCCCATATCAATATATTTTATGTAATGATTAAATTTCTTTTCAATCTTTACAGCTAAATCAGCTAGTTTCTTTGCAGCATTACCATAGGCCCAACCTACCATAATATAGGTGCCAATATGGGTATGTAAACCCATAAAGTCAACTTTTTTACTTAACATTAATCGGTTAATGGCATTCCATGCATCACCATTTTCGTAGTTAAAGCCAAAACGATCCCACATGGGATAAACGCCAGTATCCATATTTACACGAATGGCTACTTTAGGTTTATTTTCAGTGGTGTTGGCAAGTTTTAAAATGGTGTATAACTCTTCAAAGTGATCAATATGAATGAGGCTTTTATTTTCAATGGCTAATAATAAATCTTCATCTGATTTATCTGGTCCATTGAATATGATTTTATTGGGCTCTACACCATTACTGAGAGCTTTGTGATATTCAAAACCAGAAACCACTTCTGCCCAACTGCCCAATTGGTGGTATTTACGACATACGGCATTTAAATAATTGGTTTTGTAAGACCAAGCAAACTGAACTTTAGGATATCTTGTACTAAATGCCTGTAGTGCAGTTTCGTATGTCTCTTCCATTGTTTGTTCAGAAATAACAAACACCGGAGATCCATATTCAGCAATAATATCTTTTATGGCAACCTGATCAATATGGGTGATGGCTTTTATTTGATTTTGCATCCCAAATTTATCGGGGACACCCGCATTTATCTTTGTAATAATAGGTTTTTCAAATATTTTCTTTTTCATCATTTAGGATTTAATCTGTCTAATTTCTTTTTTATCTAATTCTCCTGTCATACTCAACTGCTCAAATTGACTGATATCACCTATCATATCAAAAGAGTAACGAATAAACATAGTGCCTACCTTGTATTTAGTCATTGGAGTTAATTCTTCACCCAAAGCTAGTTTTACTAGAGCTTCTGGAATATTCTGTCCGGCGCCTACTGCTAAATATACCCATGCAGGAATTCGTGGATTGATTTCTATAAGGTAATATTCTTCCTTATCAGTTTTAATCATTTCTAATTCCAGCCCACCACGCCAATTCGTTTTTTTTATCAATTGATGAGTGATATCCATCATTTTTTGATCTTTAATACTAATGCCACTCCAGGCTTTACCTTTATCAGTGATATATTGCTTTCGCATAGGTACAGCACCAATAGTTTGACCCATCCCATCTCCTAGAGCTACAACGTTTACTTCGGTGCCATTAATAAACTCCTGAATAATGATAGGGAAGCCCCATTTTTCACTAATCTTATTAAAATGTGTGTGAACTTGTTCTTCATTATGGGCAATATAGGCATCATAAAATTGGCCTTTTACCAAAACAGGATATTGAAATTGTTTCTTAATCTGTAATATCTCAGAATATTTTGAAATATTGATGCTTTTTGGGATTTTGACACCATATTTCTTTCCGAATTCTGGTAAGACGCTTTTGTGACGTTCTTCAAATTGTTCAATACTGGGTAAAAAAGTATGAATATTAAGATCTAAAAGTTGTTTTTCCAACTTCATAAAAGAAAACAATTCAGCATCAAAGTTTGGAATCAGCACATCAATATTTTCTTTCTTCTGAATATATTCCAAGCGATGAAGTAGATTTTCGGTACCTGATGATGGATAGGGAATTTGGTAGGTTTTGTCTACCATATCTTCCATATAAATGCCAGGCTCCAGATTTTCGTATGCTAAACCAATAATGCGAACATCAAAATCTTTGGAATCACGAATACCTCTAATAACAGGTATTCCAGGACCAGGATTATCGGTATTATTAAGACCTGTAACTGCAATGCAAAGTTTTTTATTCATTTTCTGACAATTTGAATTGTGTTAACATAGTCAGGAAATCATAATATGCCAAATTAAGAGTGTCAGTATCCACATCATACTCCTCCATAATAAGTTCTTGAATTTCATCTTCATCTTTATCTTCTTTCATGAACTTCATTATAATTTGAGCTGTTGTATTTAAATGATAGCTATCACCTGTGTTAGAGTCAAATACAAATCCAGATTCACTGATAGCTATGTTTTCTTTTATTTTCATAGTAGGGGTTTTATTGTTTTGCTAATATAGGAATATTTAAAAAAGACATTCTTAATAAATGTTATTGTTTATTAAGGATTTATTTAAACTAATCGTAATAAGCTTTAATATCGTTTTTACTTACCTAAGGGTAAGTTCTGCTATTAAGATTGAAATAATTGATAATAGTTTAATTTAATATGGACAGTTTTAAAATATTATTTTTTAGGTCAGACAAAGAAGCATGTTCAATATCGCACAATATAGTACGATTGCGGGCAAATAATATTTGTTGATAAAGTGGGTAATAATCAGTAATTTAATGCTTTAAATGTTTTGGCAAGGGTTTTGCAAGAAAAATGATAATTTTGTGAAAAGTTTAAGTGTTTAAGTTTTTATTATTAAATTTTGTGACTGTATTTTATACTTATCTTTGAATCAAAATACCAAACATCTACCATACAGTACAAATATACTATGCAGATAAACCAAATCTGTCTAGATCAGAAACAAAATAAATCAGATTACGGCACTTAGCTATTGGCTAAGGTTAGTATCGATTAAAAATTAAAAAATTATTAGCAAATGAAAAATGTAAAACTATTTTGGATAGCTCTTTTAGGGTTATTAGTGAATGTATCAGTAGCACAAGATTTAGATGAAGTATTGGCCTCACATTTTGAAGCGGTAAATCAAGAAGTATTAACAGAGGTGGAAACAATTCATATGAAAGGTAAATCAGGTCGAATGGGTCAGGAGTTTAATTTTGAGATTTGGCAAATGCGTCCCAATAAGTTTCGTATGGAAGCAGAGGTTCAAGGACAGAAAATGGTTCAGGTTTTTGATGGTGAGAAAGCATATTTTGTAGCACCTTGGACAGGTAGTTTGGAGCCACAAGAATTAGGGGAAACACAAACCGACCAGTTGAAAGAACAGGCTGATATGGATGGTGAATTGTGGAACTGGAAAGAAAAAGGTTCCACCTTAACTCTTGAAGGCATGGAAGACTTTGAAGGAGCCGAAGTCTATATTCTCAAACTTATCAAGAAGAATAAAGATGTAAAAACTATTTATTTAGACGCAGATTCCTTTTTGCCCATAAAAACTTCTGCTAAAATCCAAATGCAGGGTTCTGAAGTGGAAGCAGAAGCATATATGAGTAATTATAAAGAGGTGCATAATATGGTGATGCCGTTTTATATAGAAAACAGAATGGGTGGTGAGGTAGCAAATTCAGTAACTATAGTGAGTATTGAAATTGATGAAAAACTAGATAAAGCTTTATTTGAAAAACCAAAATCCCCAGAAAAAAAACCTGAAGCACCTCAAGAGAAACCTGATTAACCAGAAGAAAAACAGAAACTATGCTAAAGTCTGCTGAAAAATTTCGGAAAAAATGGATTTTCCTTTTAGCTATTGCAAGTGCATTGTATGGTATCTTGTCCATAATTAAAATAGGGCTAGATCAGGCTATATTTGAAGGAATCCTATTTTTGATAATAGCGAATACCTTTGCTATTGCAGTATACTGTATTCAGCGTAAAAAGGTAAACCTTAAACAAAAGTCAGTTCAAACAACAGTGTTTTTAAGCATGGGTTTTCTATTTATTATTTTGGGTAGCACAGCTATTGTAAATGTAGGAATTGCAGGTTTTGGATATGTGCTTTTTTTGGCGGGTTTATTTCTTCAAAACAAAACCCACAGGAAAGTTTTAAATGCCTAAAGTTTTATAGGTATAAAAATTCTTGCATTATTTGAAGTAATTAATGAATCAATAATTTATGGCATATGTAAAGGTGTGCTTATTCATTTATACAAGTTCTTTAAAAAAATCAAAAATGAAAAATCAATTACTCCTATTATTAGCATTATTGATGAGCTTTAGTATTCATGCTCAAAAAAAAGTAAAACTTAGTAAATATACTTTTGGCGAAGTTAAAGCCAGAGAAATAGGCCCTGCTGTAATGAGTGGTAGAATAAGCTGTATTGATGCGGTAAATACCAATCATAATATTATTTATGCTGGAGCAGCTAGTGGTGGAATATGGAAAAGCACCACGGGTGGAACTACTTTTAAGCCTGTTTTTGATAAGCATATTCAAAGTATTGGTAGTATTTGTATCGACCAGCAAAAGCCTGATACTGTTTGGGTTGGTACTGGTGAGGTATGGGTACGTAATAGTACTTCGGTAGGAAACGGCATATATAAGACTACAAATGGTGGCGAAAAATGGAAAAATATGGGTTTGAAAGATACGGAACGTATTGGACAAATAATTATTGATTCTCAGAATGCTGATATAGTTTATGTGGGTGCTTTAGGACCGCTTTGGAGGGCAGATAGTGCCAGAGGAGTATATAAAACTACTGATGGTGGTAAAAGCTGGGAGCAAATTCTCTTTGTTGATGAGAATACAGGTTGTAGTGCACTTATACAAGATCCCAATAATTCTCAGCATTTGATGGCGGCTATGTGGAATTTTCGTCGAACTGCTTATTTTTTCCGTTCCGGAGCTGAAAGCAGTGGAATGTTTGAGAGTTTTGATGCAGGTAAATCCTGGACAAAGATAAACATTGGTTTGCCCGAAGGCATTATTGGACGTATAGCTTTGGAAGTTTCTCCTGCTTATCCCGAACGCTTTTATGCTTTGGTAGAATCAGAGCATTCTGCTTTATACCGTTCAGATAATTCAGGAAAAGATTGGAAAGAAGTGAATACCAATTCGGAAATGGGTGAACGGCCATTTTATTTTCAATATATGAAAGCTGATCCTGTTGATAGTGCCCGTATCTATAAACCTGGTTTTAGTATGGTAGTGAGCGATAATGCCGGTGAGAATTTTGAAAGCCCTTTTGTAGGTGGTGGTAATGTTCACGGTGATTTTCACGCACTTTGGATTAGTCCTACAGATAATAGAATACTATATTTAGGTACTGATGGTGGTTTGTATATTTCAGTTGATAAAGGAAATACATGGCGAATGGTGCGTAGCTTACCTTTATCGCAGTTTTACCATATTTCAGCTGATGATGATACTCCTTATAATGTTTATGGCGGATTGCAAGATAATGGTTCTTGGTATGCTCCTAGCAAAAGTCCAGGTGGAATCTCTAATAAAGATTGGAGTTTTTTAGGTTATGGAGATGGTTTCAATGTATTTCGTGATAAAGTGGACCCCAATTTGGTATATTGGCAGTATCAAGGTGGTAATTATTCAAAAAAATATATAGCTAGCGGTGAGCAAAAAACCATTAAACCTGAGCCAGAAGAGGGGCAAGACAAATTGCGTTTTAACTGGAATGCTCCTATGAGTTTTAGTCCTGATGGAAAAAGAATGTATGTGGGTTCTCAGTATTTGCACTTGAGTACAGATCAAGGTGAAAGCTGGAAAAGTATAAGTGGTGATTTAACAACTAATGATCCGGATAAGTTAAAACAAGAAGATACAGGTGGTTTAACCATTGATAACTCAACAGCTGAGAATCATTGTACTATTTTTACTGTTGCTGAATCGCCTTTGGATAGACAAGAAATTTGGGTAGGAACTGATGATGGTCAGTTGCAACTCACCAGAGATGCTGGTAAAAGTTGGGAGAACCTTAGCCCAAACATTGAATCTTTACCTTCCAATACCTGGGTATCTCATATTGAACCATCAAATCATATAAAAGGTACTGTCTACGCTACTTTTGATGGTCATAAAAGTGGTGATTCAAAAGCTTATATTTTTAAAACTACTGATTATGGACAAACTTGGCAATCATTGGTTACCAAAGATGTTCCTATTTATTGTCATGTAATAAAAGAGGATTTGATAAATCCGGATTTATTATTTCTAGGTACAGAGTTTGGAATGTTTATTAGTATAAATGCAGGCGAACAATGGGTGCCTTTTACTGGTAATTTACCAAAAGCTTCTGTACGAGATATGGTTTTTCAGGCTAGAGAAAATGATCTAATTATTGGAACACATGGTCGTGGTATTTTTATTCTTGATGATTTAAAACCTCTTCAGTCCTTAAAAGAAGAGGATTTGGGTAAAGATGTAGTGTTTTTACCTTCTCGACCAAGTAAGATAGGTTATTTGGGTTGGTCTATTGATACGCAAGGTGATAATGATTTTTCGGCTTCAAATCCTGCTTCGAATCCAATCATTACTTATTATTTGAAGAAAAGACATATGTTTGGAGATATGTATTTAGAGATATATGATGCAGAGGGAAAGTTACTTAACGATTTACCAGCCGGTAAAGCAAAAGGAATAAATAGGGTGTCGTGGAATATGCGTATGAAAGGACCAAAAGTTCCTAAGTCTAGTCAGTTATTAGGAGGTGCTTTTAGTGGCCCTAATTATCCTCCAGGTGAGTATACCGTCAAATTATTTAAGAAAGATCAAGTATACGAAAGCAGTTTCGAGGTTATTTATGATCCTAAGTCGATGCATAGCAGCGCGGATAGGGATGAACGATACAAAACCCTAATGCGAGCCTATTATTTAATTGAAGATTTGGCATTTATTGACCGACAGATTTTGGAAATAAAAGACCAATCGAAAAAAAATGCTGAAAAAACTTCTGGTAAACTCAAACTGTCATTGGAAGAAATTGCAGCACAAATGGATATAAAGCATAAAGAAATATCAGCCACCAAATATGGAAGAATTACTGGTGAAGTTCGTTTGCGTGACCGTTTGGCTGGAATATATTCAGGTGTGATGTCCTATCAAGGAAAACCATCAGCAACTCAGTTGCAACGTTTGGATGATCTGGAAAAGAAGATAAAGACTTTAAAGAATGAAGTGGATCAGCTGAAAGAAGATGATCTAAAAAAAATCAATAAAAAACTCCTTAAGAAAGACTTAAAAGAGATTAGCCTAACTTCTCGGGTAGATTTTGATTTAGAGAAGCGTTAATTTCTTGATTAATAGAATCAGATTACAAATCCGATCTAGCAAAAATCTAGCAAAAATCTAGCAAGGTTTGATTAGAAATTGATTAAGAATATTAGAGGT
>JAOZUW010000020.1 GCA_029938465.1 Bacteroidales bacterium
TAACCCAGTTAGGATTAAAATAGAAACGAATTTTATTCGTAAAATAAACCTATGGTACTTCCAATCCATAGTGGTTTAGTCTAATTAATCTTTAGTATTATTCACTTTACTTATTTTTCATTTGTGTTTTTCCTAAAAAGAAGCTAATTTAGCTCAGAAGTCTTTTTATAAAAAAATTATGGATAAAGTATTATTATCGGCAGCTTCGATTCAAAACTCATCAAAATCAGCAGTATTGTGTATTATTACTAAAAGCATTGGATCCACTCCAAGAAAGGCAGGATCAAAAATGTTGGTTTTCTCAGATGGAAATACTCAAGGCTCTGTAGGAGGTGGTAGGATAGAGTATTTAGCTATTGAAGAGTCTAAAAAGATGATGAATACACATCAACCAAAAACTATTTCTTATGATTTGGATGCAGATGTAGGAATGCAATGTGGAGGTAAGATGAATATTTATTTTGAACCTATAAACTCAGCAAATAGATTGCTTATTTTTGGTGCTGGACATATTGGGAATGTACTGGCTAAGATGGCAGTGAATTATGATTTCCAAATCATTTTAATTGACAACAGGGAGGCTGTAGTGAATGAAAAAATTCCCGAGGTGGAGTTTGTTTGTCAAGAATTTCCTGAGGCATATCATCAAATAGAATTCAGACCTAATGATTTTATTGTAGTAACTACCTATAAACATATTTATGATGAGGAAATAGTTGCTTATGTTCTGCAACAACCATATGCATATTTAGGTATGATAGCTAGTAAGCGAAAAGCAGCTTTGGCCAGGAAAAAATGGTTAGATCTGGGCATATCTAAAGAAAGAATTGATACTGTTTTTTCACCAATAGGTTTAGAAATGAAATGTGAAACACCAGAAGAAATTGCTTTGAGTATATTATCTCAGTTGGTAGATGAACAAAATAAGTTAAAAAAATAGCTAGTGAATAAGGATCAGCCACATATAAGATTTTTATTTAATGGTAAGCTGCAAGAGTTGTTTATTGATGATGAAAGCAGTATATCTTCACAAACTACAGTTTTAGAATGGCTTCGTTCATTGGGTAGTTATTATGGAGTAAAAGAAGGCTGTGCAGAAGGTGATTGTGGAGCATGCACGGTAGTGCTGGGTGAATTAATAAAAGGAAAAATACAATATAAAGCCGTTACTTCTTGCATTTTATTTTTACCTTATTTGCATGGAAAACACCTCATTACTGTTGAATATCTTTCATCTGTTGATAAAGGAGAATATACTTTACATCCAATTCAGGAAATATTGGCAAAACATAATGCCAGTCAATGTGGATATTGTACACCAGGTATTGTAATGAGTTTATTTTCTTTTTATCAGAATGATAAACAAAAGGAAGATATTAATACTTCATTAAGTGGAAACTTATGTAGATGCACAGGCTACGAAAGTATTAAAAATGCGGCCCATGAGATAGTGGATTGGTCAGAAGAAAATGAACCTGAATATAAGTTTGATAAAGACCATTTAGCCGTTTTAAAACAGATTAAAGGAGATCATTTCTTCACTACTCATTACTATCAGCCACAAAGTTTAAAAGAAGCATTAAAGATAAAAAGTGAAAAGCCAGATTTTGTGATTGTGGCGGGTGCTACGGATATGGCACTGCTAAAAACAAAAAAACAAAAAAATATTGGTGATATTCTGGATATATCTCATATCGAAGAACTAAAGAAAGTAGAGAAACGTAAAACTTATTGGGAATTTGGATCTGGAGTAAACGTGGAGGATTTAAGGTTACTAATAAGAAATGAATGGCCCGATTTTAAAGCGGTACTTGATGTTTTCGGAAGTAACCAAATACGTTCTGTAGCTACTCTTGGTGGGAATATTGGTAGTGCTTCGCCCATTGGTGATTTGCTTCCACTATTGATGGTGCATCAGGCACAAATAATTATACAAAGTAGCCATCAGACTCGTGTAGAATCTATTGAAAGCTTAATTCAGGATTATCGCAAAACTAGTTTGTTAGCTGAAGAAATGATCACAAAAATAATTATTCCTATTGATAAAGGATGGATTTATTGGAGCGAGAAAGTAAGTAAACGTCGCCAATTGGATATCTCTTCAGTTTTAGCTTCTTTTGCTTTTCGCTTAACAAAAGATCGAAAAATTGGAGCTGTTGTTTTGGCATATGGAGGCATGGCAGCTATACCTAAGAGGGCATCCAAAACAGAAGCGTTTTTATTGGGGAAACCATTTGTTGAAGAGAGTTTTCTTGAAGCTGCTGAAATCATCAATCATGACTATAAACCTTTGTCCGATGTTCGCTCATCTCAGAAAGCAAGGATTTTGTTAGCATCTAATTTATTAAAGAAATTTTACTATCAGAATCAATAAGTAGAGCTGTTATGGATCAATTGTTTTGTCGTGTATAAATAGTTAAAACTTACTTCTTTTCTTATTTCTTATTTTCCTTATAATTATTATATTTGTATGATAAATTTTACAATATGAATGAATTGCAAATTGGTGATCAGATGCCTGATTTTAAAGGATTTGATCAGGATGGTCAGCTTATTTCATCTGACGATTATAAAGGAAAGAAATTAGTTTTGTTTTTTTATCCTAAAGCCAGCACCCCTGGTTGTACTGCCGAATCATGTAATTTTCGTGACTATTATGCTGATTGGAAAGAGAAAGGATATCATATTATAGGCTTAAGTGCTGATAGTATTAAGCGTCAAAAGAATTTTGCTGAAAAAAATAAGCTACCTTATCCATTAATAGCTGATGAGAATAAAGAAATACTAAATGCTTTTGGTGTTTGGGGGTTGAAAAAGAACTACGGACGGGAATATGAAGGTATTTTTAGAAGTACTTTTGTAATGGATAAAGAAGGGAAAATCATTCATATTGTAAAAAAAGTAAAAACAAAAGAAGCTAGTCAGCAATTGTATAAAGATTTGAATATTTAAAAATTTAAGATAAAGAAAATGGCAAAACAAGATATTAATAAAGAAAAGCTAAAAGCATTGCAGTTAACCCTCGATAAAATGGAGAAAACCTATGGTAAGGGTGCCATTATGAGAATGGGGGAGAGTGCAGTAACCGAAATAGA
This sequence comes from Bacteroidales bacterium, assembly GCA_029938465.1. Taxonomy (GTDB): domain Bacteria; phylum Bacteroidota; class Bacteroidia; order Bacteroidales; family UBA12170; genus UBA12170. Next base: position 3,096 of record JAOZUW010000020.1, read on the forward strand.
ACATATTTCTACAGGATCTATAGGTTTGGATAATGCACTTGGGATAGGTGGAATTCCAAGGGGTAGAGTTGTGGAAATATATGGACCGGAATCTTCTGGTAAAACAACATTGGCCATACATGCCATTGCCGAAGCACAAAAAGCAGGCGGTATTGCTGCTTTTATTGATGCCGAGCACGCTTTTGATCGATTCTACGCTGAGAATTTAGGTGTAGATGTAGAAAACCTACTTATTTCACAACCTGATAATGGTGAACAAGCCTTAGAAATTGTTGATAATTTGATAAGGTCGGGTGCTATTGATATTGTTGTCATAGATTCGGTTGCTGCACTTACACCTCGGGCTGAAATAGAAGGAGAAATGGGTGATAGTCGTATGGGCTTGCAAGCTCGTTTGATGTCGCAAGCTTTAAGGAAATTAACTTCTTCCATCAGTAAAACAAGCACAACATGTGTATTTATCAACCAATTACGTGAAAAGATTGGCGTAATGTTTGGTAATCCGGAAACTACTACTGGTGGTAATGCACTTAAGTTTTATGCCAGTGTTCGTTTAGATATTCGTAGAATAAGCGCAATAAAAGATCGTGATCAGGTAGTGGGTAATCGTGTGAGAGTGAAAGTAGTGAAAAACAAAATTGCTCCACCTTTCCGTCAGACCGAATTTGAGATTATTTTTGGTGAAGGCATATCAAAATTGGGTGAAATTGTTGATATGGGAGTAGAGCATGGAATAGTTAAAAAAGCAGGTTCTTGGTTTAGTTATGGTGACACTAAATTAGGACAAGGTAGAGATGCTGTTAAAAATCTACTTAAAGATAATCCTGAATTAGCTGATGAGTTGGAAACAAAGATAATGACCGCTCTTAATCCAAAAGAAGAGAAATTAAATGAGGAATAAATATTTTTTCTTTCTTATCGTCTTTAGTTTTGTTATCTCCTTTAGTTGTAATAACAGTAATACTAAAAGTGATAATAATGAAAGAACAGACTCGGAATTGATGCAGTCAGACCCAATGGCTGCATTCAATATATTAAACGAGCAAATAAAAGAAGAGCCTAAAAATGCTCAGTTATATAATCAAAGAGCTAATTTTTTCTTGTTGGCTGGTCAAGCAAATAGTGCTTTGGCCGATGTTAATATGGCGCTTCAATTAGATAGTCTCAATGCGAATATCTGGGTGACTCTAGCCGATGTATATTTTGAAAAAGAACGTTTTGTGGATAGCAGAGAAGTCTTGAAGAAATCTTTAGAGATAGACCCTAATAATACTTCAGCTCTTTTAAAACTAGCTCGCTTATATCTTATCTATCGAGAGTATAATATCTCAATGGCTTATCTTGATCGTGCATTATATGAAGATCCTATTCTTGTAGATGCATTTCATTTGAAAGCGGTGATAATGATAGAACAAGGGGATACTACTGCTGCTATATTAAGTTACCAAAAAGCAGTGGATATAAATCCTGAGTTTTATGATGCTTGGATAGGCTTAGGAATACTATATAGCGCTAAAGGAAATCCACTTGCCGAACAGTATTATATAAATGCAGTGAATATTGATACTAATAATACACATGCGATTTATATTTTGGCCCTGTATTATCAACAAAATAATCAGTTGGGTTTGGCTGAAGAAAAATACCGAACTATAATAAGGAAAGAAGTGAATGAAAATGCCTGGTATAACCTTGGGTATATTAACCTTGTTTACAGAGAAAATTATAATGAAGCTATTTCATGTTTTCAGAAAGCGCTTAATATTAATCCGGATTATAATGATGCTCTTTTTAATTTAGCGTTATCATTGGAAATGAGTGGTGACAAAGAAGATGCACGTCTTATTTATTTAGAGTTATTAAAAAAAGTCCCAAATCATACAGCGGCTTTGGAACAGATTAATAATTTGAATAATTAAATCTAGTGTAGTGTTAGCTATAATTATTTACCAAATCTCTTAGCTCAATAACAAGCTTATCTAAGGGTGATATAAGATGTTCAAGAGCATCCTCAATATCAGGGATTTCTCTAGTTATACATTTTTGTTCAAAAGCAATAGTTTGTGCAACAGATTCTGGGTCGAAAAAATGGGCGGTGACCCCTTTTAAACTATGTGCATTTCTTAGTAAGTGAGTTATGTCATTTTCTTGTATATTCTTTCTTATTTCATCCATCCTTTCAGGATATTCCTGAATATACAATTCGATAATTTCTTCGATAATTTCTTTATCAAATACTTTATAGTTTTCGGCAAATTTAGCCTTGTCGATCATATGAGTTTTGTTAGTAGTAAATCGGGGCAAAACTACAAAAAAAAAGGAGAAAATCTAGCTTTAACTTGCTTGGGAAGCAGTTTTTTCAGAATTGGTATTGAGCTTTGATAAAGGGTTAAATGCACAAGCGTCGCAAGATCCAACTGAACAAGTGGAGCAGGCCGAGTTGTTTTCGCTTTCTTTAAAGACATCAAAAAAATGAATAAGCTTATAAAAGAATATCCCAAAACTGATGATCAAGATGATATATGCTGTTATTTCTTGTAACATATTAAAAGATTAGGTGCCCGATTTGATTAACTAAAAATGCAAATATCCAAGCTAAACCTGTAGTGTAAACAATCATAAAAGCAGCCCATTTCCAGCTCCCTGATTCTTTTTTAATAGCTGCTACAGTAGCAATACAAGGAAAATATATCAAAACAAATATAAGAAAGGCAAAGGCAATGATAGGATCAAAAACTTTCTCTCCTTTTTTCTCACCCGATTTATACGTTTCTTCTAGTAAGCGATTTTGTAAACTTCCTGATTCCTGATTTGGATCGCTCTGGTATAAAACTCCTAAGGTGCTCACAACAATCTCTTTAGCGCTAGCTCCTGCAATTAAACTTACAGTCATTTTCCAGTCGAACCCCAGTGGTTGCATAATGGGTTGTAAACTTTTACCTAAAAGACCTAAATAGCTATTTTCTTGAAGTTCAGCTGCTTTTTCTTTTTCTAAAACAGAGATATTATCATTTAGTATTTTCAAATTTTCAGAGGATTGAATGGTTTTTTCTTGTTCCTGAGAAATCAATTGGTCATAGTTTTTACTAAAGTCTATATCACGAGGAAAATAGCTTAAAGCCCAAATTATAATACTTGCAATTAGAATGATACCCCCCATTTTATGCAAATATTGTCTGCCCTTATACCACATATGTTTAATAGAATTCCTTAGAGTGGGGACTCTATAGGGTGGTAGTTCCATAACAAAGGGTGATTCTGCTGATCTAAATAGTGTTTTCTTGAAAAGAATAGCTACAAGTATTGCTAAAGCAATGCCAATGCCATAAATAGTAAATAGCATTGTGCCTGGGTGTTCTGGGAAAAAGGCTCCAATAATCACTAAATATACTGGTAGTCGGGCAGAACAGGATATGAAAGGATTAATTAGCATGGTTAGTAAGCGATCATTCCTATTTTCAATAGTACGAGTAGCCATAATAGCCGGAACATTACATCCAAAACCCATTAAAAGAGGAATGAATGAGCGTCCATGCAAGCCAATATTATGCATTAGCTTATCCATTATAAAGGCTACTCTAGCCATATATCCGGTATCTTCCATCAGGCTAATAAAGAAGAAAAGGATAAGGATATTGGGTAGGAAAACGATTACGCCACCAACACCACCGATAATACCATCAATAAGTAAATCTTTTAGAATACCATTACTCATAAAATCTGATAAAAAATTGCTGAGTAAAACCACACCGGTTTCTATCCATTCCATTGGGTATTGACCAATGTAAAAAGTAGAATAAAACATCAACCACATAAAGGCTAAAAATATGGGGAAAGCAAAAACTTTATTCAATAAAAAGGTATCAATAATGTTTATTTTTTCCCATTTTTCACTTCGACCTGGCTTTAGTGTTTCCTTTAAGGCACCACCAATAAAAGCATATCTGGCATCTGCAACTACAGTTTCAGGCTCATCATTTAATTCAGATTTAAGACTTTCTTGTTCCTTTTCTTTACAATCAAAGATTTCTTTTGCATTATAGAGATCTTTTATTCTTTCAATTGATTGTTTATCATTTTCTAATAGCTTAAGGGCCAAAAACCGGCTACTCACTAAGTCTGTTAGGGAGTAATTTTTCCGATCTTTTATATGAGTTTGAATATTTGAAATGGAATGCTCTAATGTTTTTCCATAGTTGATATGTATATGACGAACAGTGGGGTTTTTATCTTCATAAACCTCAATAATAGTATCGAAAAGCTCCTTAATTCCTTTTCCTTTAGAGCCAACAGTTGGCACCATAGGTATACCAATCATTTTCCCCAAATTTTGATAATCAAAATGATCTCCTTTAGCTTCTAGTTCATCATACATATTTAAAGCTATCACAACTTTTATATCCATATCGATAAGTTGTGTTGTGAGGAATAAATTCCTTTCTAAGTTAGAAGAATCAATAACATTGATAACAATGTCTGGGATTTCTTTGAAGATATAATTCCTTACATAAAGCTCTTCTGGAGTGTAATGAGTTATAGAATAAGTTCCTGGTAGGTCAACAATATTGAATAAATACCCGTTTTGATAAAAATGTGCCTCTTTGGCATCAACAGTTACTCCGCTATAATTACCTACATGCTCTTTTGAATGACTGGCAAAATTATAAAGACTGGTTTTCCCTGAATTGGGATTACCTACCATAGCCACATTGATGATTTTATCTTTTCTGACAAAGCCTTTTTTTTGCCCATTGCCTTCGGTCATTCCAAAATAATTAGGATTTCGCATACGACCGGGCTCATCTTCCATGATTACATCTATAAGAGCAGCTTCTTGATGTCGTAAAGAGACATCATAGCCCATGATGGAATACTCTATTGGATCTTTTAAAGGAGCTTTTTTTAGTGTGGTGATTTTTTTTCCAACAACAAAACCCATTTCAATAATGCGGTTTCTAAAGGCTCCGCGCCCACGGACTTTTACAATTATGGCACTTTCGCCTTGTTGTAATTCAGATAAGGTTTTCATAAATCATTGTTGATTTTGCAAAGATAATCTGAATTAATTGATTTATACTGTTGCCTTTACAAAATACCTAATAATGGGGATGGATTAGAGAGACGCCATATAAAAGCTATAAACGTGATACTAGAATTTCTGTCAGCTTCTCTTTGGTTAGATGTTTTTTCTCACCTAGCTTTATATCTCCTTTTATTTCCAAATTATTAAGGATTAGTGCCATATCTTTTTCATAGATCTGATAATCAGAAAATCTTGTTTTAATACCAAGATTTTGAAAAAATTCTTCGGTCTTTAAAATAGTAGCCTTAACATTAAAGGGCTTAGTTCTATTCCCAAACACATTAGTGTCTAGACTCTCTAACTTTTCCATCTTATCATGTTGCATAATATCCATCACTCCCGGCATAATGATGGCCAATGTTTCAGCATGATCTAAACCAAAAAGGGCTGTGATTTCATGACCTATCATATGTGTGGCCCAATCTTGTGCTACGCCTAATCCAATAATACCATTGAGTGCCGATGTGGCTGCCCACATCATATTTGAAGCAATATCAACATCAAAGGGTTTGTGTACATATTCGGGACCTATTTTTATTAAGGTTTGCAAAATGCCTTCAGCCCATCTGTCCTGAATTTCAGCTTGATTATTATAGGTTAAATATTGTTCCAATACATGTATAAATGTATCTACTACACCATTGGCTTTTTGATTTGTGGGTAGTGATTGTAAATGCAATGGATCCAAAACGGAAAATTTAGGCAATAGCAGCGGACTCCCAAAATCCCTTTTTTGTTTAATTTTTCTGTAACTAATAACTGCTCCACCATTCATTTCGCTTCCAGTGGCTGGTAAAGTCATAATACAAGCAATATCAATAGCTTCCTTAACAGCTGCACCTTTGCTTAAGATATCCCATGCATCATGGCCTTCGTATTTTGCTGCCGCTGCAATGAATTTACTGCCATCTAATACCGAACCACCACCTACGGATAAAATATAATCAATATTCTTTTCTTTAACTATTTGCACTGCTTGCATCAAAGTTTCGTAATCTGGATTAGCTTCGATTCCACCAAATTCTATATACCTATGGTTCGAAAGAGCCTTAACTACTTGATCGTAGATACCATTGTTTTTGATGCTTCCACCACCATAGGTGATAAGAATATTTGCGTTTATGGGTAATTCTTTTGTTATTTTTGGAATGCTATTTGGTCCAAAAATTATTTTAACAGGATTATAAAATGTAAATGGAAACATAGTTTTGTCTTTTCTTCAAAAATAAGGAAAATTCTATAAATATTACTCGATAAATAAAACTATAATAAGCCAATGTCTTTTTTATCTTTGTTATTCTTTAAATATTGAGATAAATAAAAAAAATAGAAGAATGATAGGTATCAAGAAGATTTTAGAGTTTCTAACGGATTTGTCGCAGAATAACAACAGAGAATGGTTTGCAGAAAACAAATCAGCCTATTTATATGTGAAAAATGAAATGGAGTTATTGGTTGAGAATATGATTTCCAAAATTTCTGTTTTTGATGTTAGTATATCGGATCAATTATCCAAAAAATGCTTGTTTAGAATCTATCGTGATGTTCGCTTTTCAAAAAATAAAATTCCTTATAAAACAAATATGGGGGCTGTGATAGTTTCTGGAGGAAGGAAAACTGGTAAAGCCGGGTATTATATTCATATAGAGCCAGATAAGAGCTTTTTAGCAGGAGGTGTATACCTGCCGGAAGCTAAAATACTAAAAGCGATCCGCCAAGAAATACAGTATAATACTGAAGAATACAAAAGTATTATTGGTAAAAAAGACTTTAAACAATTATTTGGTGAGGTTTATGGTGAGAAATTGAAAAGACCACCAAAAGGATTTCCTGCTGAATTTGGAGATATGGAGCTGCTGAAGTATAAAAGTTATGCCATAATTCATCCTTTTTCTGACCTAGAATTGTTACAGAATAGTTTTTTAGAAGATGCCGTTCAGGTGTTTAAAAAAATGAAGGCTTATAATGATTTCATAAATAGGAGTTTTGCTGATCATTCCTAATAAAATCCATTTTGAAAATTATTGAAAAATTTGATTGAAAAAATGAGAAATCAATTCGGGTTTTAATGCAATTGTAATTAAAAATCCATAGATACCACCCCATAAATGGGCATCATGCCCAATATTATCGCTTGATTTTTTGTTCATATATGCCGAGTAAGCAATATAAAGTATACCAAAGATTACAGCAGGAATACCAATGGGAATAGGGAAGAGGTAGATTTTATTCATTGGGTTAAAAACAATAGAAGAAAATAAAACGGCTGAAACGGCACCACTGGCTCCAACTGCATTATAATAGGGGTTGTTTTTGTGTTTGGCGTAGGCTGGGACTATTGAAAAGCCGAGCCCACCAATGTATAATATTATATAATATAATATTCCGCTACCTGGAAAAATTAAAGAGAAATATTGAATGACTACGGAGCCAAAAGAGTATAACACAAACATATTAATACCCAAATGTACCCAGTCGGCATGAACGAGACCATAGCTTAGGATTCTCCAATACTCTTTTCGTTCTTTTACTAATGATGCGTTGAAACGAAGTTTAGCAAATAATTCGGGATTTCTCCACGATATTACTGATACAACCAGAGTAGCAATGATAATAATATAGTTTATCAGCATATTATTTCTTTGTTCCGGTTTCTACCTGACCCGTTTTGTAATCTAATTCGCTACCACCCATACTGTGAGGTATCATATACATCGCAAACAATACAAGAAAAGCCAATATAGGCCAGAAACGGTTTCCTTTTTTCTTGCGAAGCACAATAACAGCAATTAACCAAAAGGCAAAACCGAAAATGGTTTTATTATCTGTCCAGTCACCACCAAATGGCCAGCCGGTCCATAAATCACCAAAAGCTTTTAGTTGAACAATAGGCCCCAGTATTAACCCACCAATACCCAGAGACACCAAAGTGATTAGTGCATATTTATAGGTACGGTGACCTTTAAAAAGAGCTTCTATTCCTGTTCTGGTGCTATAAAGCATGGCCATAAACATAAAAATGATATGTGGTATAAGGATAAAGCCTGGGACTCCTCCTTTAAAACGAATTACAATAGGATCTTCATTTAGTTGGTATTCATTTGCTCCATCTTTTAAAACTACTAAATATTCCAATTTGCCAGCTGGAGGTTGATGTGGTAGAAAAGCCATTTTTTCATTATACTTTGGCTTTGAAAAAATCTTGGAGAGAAAAGAATCCTCGTCTTGACTTTTATCTGCAACAATAGGTTTCATTATCACAGTAGTCCATTCATCCTGACTTTTATATCTGCGATAGAGTACTTTGCCTTTAATGTCATCAGAAAACCTGAGCTTTATTTCTGCATCATCATCACCGCCATGAGAGCGAAGAAGTTTGAATGTATAGCTTTCGCCTTGAATACTTGTCTCTACACGTTTAGGATGCGTGGGGCCTGTCATTCGTTGATAAACAGCTGATGAAAGCGTAAATATTATGGCAAATATCCATAATCCTATTGATTTCCTTCTTGATACCATTTTTTAATTATTGATTCGTGTGCAAAAATATTATTTTTTTTGATTTGTTTGGTTCAATCTATTGCTTTGTTGACTTTCAACTTATTTTTCTGTGCAGTTTCGGCAAATATCAATGTCTTTTCTGTTGCTAAAAACCTTGTTTCGGAATTCTTTATAATTGGTTCTTCGTTTAATATCTTCGAAAGATTCATCTAAAATATTCCCCATTACATAGTCTCCATCCTTATCAAAGCAACACGGCAAAACATTACCATCCCAAGTGATAACAGCTGATTGCCACATTCTTTTACATTTGTTTTTTAAGGAGTGCTTAACAACCCATTTGCCATTATCTTTTTGTTTATAACGACTGAATGCTTTGTTTTTTGGTATTAACTGATTGTTATCCGTTGAGGAATATATTTGAGCTGTTTTGATTTCCAGTTTGTCAAATTTTAACTCTTTTTTAAGTTTTTTTATTTCTGTAATTTGATGTTCGTTAGTTTTAAAAACAATAAACTGAACAATAATATATGGATTTGAAGCTCTTAATTCTTTCTTGGTTTGAACTAGATTATTTATTCCATTTATAACGCTTTGATAATCGCCGCCTATTCTATATTTTTCATAGGATTCTTGAGTAGTGCCATCCAATGAGATGATAATTTTATCTAAACCAGAATTTATAGTTTTCTTAGCATTTTCTTTATCAAGGAAATGAGCATTGGTGGAGGTGGAAGTGAAAATATTATTTTTTTTGGCATAAGATACCATATCAAAGAAATCCTTATTCATATATGGTTCTCCTTGAAAATACATAATGAGCCAGATCAGATAATCTTTCTGTTGGTCTATTATTATTTTGAAATTTTCTAGGCTCAGGTAGCCTGTAGGTCTATGAAATTGTTTTTGCCCTGAGGGACATTCTAAGCAAGATAAATTACAAAAAGTCCCCGTCTCAATAGATAAACTCCAAGGATTACCTTTGTGAATAATGTTACGACTATACAGAGAATAATAATAGCTGCTGTATATTTTTATAAGATTGATGAGCTTTTTTGGAGTAAAAACCTTAGCAATATGACTTAAATAAACAAATTTTCTTATCACATCTTTTGCTTCTTCTTTTGCTTTTTCATTCTTCTGCTCTTAATGACTTCCCGTAAAACAAGTAAAGTGCTCAAAATACTTTTAGGGTTATTAAATATTGATTCAACTAAGCGTTCCTTCAGTTGTTCAAATGAATAATAGTCTTTGATGCTTTGAAGATTTTCTTCAAAAGAGTCTTCGGATTTAATGAGTTCATTTTTTAGAACTTCTAATGATTCTTCAATGCTATGATGTTTTGTGATAGAGCTTTTATTATGTAAATCACTAAAATCCATCGCTTTAGACATGTTTCTTTGAACGGGATCTAATATTAGTTTATTTCGGAATATATAGAGAATACTTCCGATAAATAAATATATAACACTTACTATTAGATTACCAATGCCGGGCATGTTTAACTCATTAGCTATCCATGATGAAAGGCTTAGCGATATGAATAAGCTTATAAATAAAGCAATAAAGCCCATAATAATGGCAAATACAAAAAAGGAAGCTGCATTACTCATTTTTTGACTAACTGATAACAAAACTATATCAATTTTTAAATTGATATAGTTTTTTACAATATCTACCGTTTGATTACTAGGGTTATTAAATTCCATTGTTATGCCTTTTTTTCAATTTCTTTCTCGATCTCTTTCTCGATTTCCTTTTCGATTTTACCCATTTTCCCAATTTCGTCCTTAATGTCATCAAGTAAATGATCTGTTTTGTCATGAATATCCTCTGCAAGATCTTGAATTTTCTCATTTAGGATTTTCCTATTTGTTTCCCCGTCGTTAGGGCTTAGTAATAAAGCAGCTCCTGCACCTATGATGCTGCCTAAACCTACTCCAGCTATAAGAGCTAAGAGTACTTTTGATGTTGATGTATCGCTCATAATTGTTTTTTTTTAAGTGGGTTCTTGAATATCTTTATAATAATTTAATAAATTGCAGAACCAGTTTGACAATTTATTAAATCATCTCATAGAATGATGTCCCTATTATCACTGCTAACAAATTAAATAAATATAGATTACTCCTTTAAACTTGCAGTGAACCATTGCTTGTTAGTAGTATTAATTTTACCATCATTTATGATATCTTATTGCAATATACGAAATAAAATATCAAAAATCCACTTATTTCTCAAGAACTTTTAATGAGGTGTACGGTAAAATTGTAAAATGGTTATATTTTACTTGTTAATTGTTGTACCAGTTTAAATTCACCAAGAAATTCTCCTGCAATGATTCTAAGCATAGTATAAAAGGGAATGGCTACTATCATGCCACTTGGACCTGCTAGTGTTCCAGCCATCATTATCACTAGAAATATTTCTAATGGATGTGCTTTTACGGAGTTGGAATATATTAAAGGTTGCAAAATAATATTATCTATTAGGTTGGCTGCTAGAAATACAAGGGCTACTTTTCCACTAACTAAATAAAAATCAAGATAGTTGCCGGCTCCTAATTCACCAACAACACCTATAACAGCACCCAGAGAGGCGCCAATAACTGGACCAATGTATGGGATAATATTCATGGTGCCCCCAGAGAAACCAATTAAAACGGCACTTGGTACATCCAATATGGTCAGCCCTATTGTTAAAAGAGTTATCATACTACTTATTTCTATTAGTAGGCCAATGAAATAACGACCTAATAGTGTTTTTGTTTTTCGTAGGATGTTTTTAATTTTTTGGGCATTTTTTTCCGGGGTCATCAATAATAGCGTTTGGGCAAAAAGGTTTTCCTCTTTAAGGAAAAAGAAAGTCATAAAAAGAATAGAAAAAGCACCCATGAAAAAGCTTCCAGTTAGGCTTAGTAAGTCTTTTATAATATTACTAAAAGTAGCTACATTCATAATCTGGGCTATTTTATTTCCAATGATTTCTTCTAAAGGTTCATTGGCATCAATTAGGCCTAAGTTTATAAGCTTCTTATCAATATTTTGAATACTTTTATCTAAACTGTTAGATACTCTATTGTTATCAATATTTGAGATAATATCAGCCTGTTGATTAACAATAGGGATAAAAACAAGAATTATTGAAACACCAATAGCTACTTGTGCTAATAGAGTTATGGCAGCGGCTAAAGATATAGGAATGTAATGTTTACCAATTTTTTTTCTGCTTATAAAATGGACCAAAGGTCTGCCAATTAATGATAAAACTAAGGATATAATAATATAGGTTACTAATCCTGAGAAATACCATAAAGATAAAATCAAAATAATGGAAAATGCTAATGTGATAATTATTCGAGTGGATCTGGTCATTTTATAAAAATCCTAGTATTTTTTTTAATAATTGTTGCTAAGATATGAAAAAAAAGGAAGTCCTCTTAAAACAATATGATAATTGATATATCTTTGGGTTTTTGAATAGAAATACTAAGACCATTAATAGTAATTTGAATGAATATCTTTGAAATACAAGAAAAAATAAAGATGCTTTCTGTTGAAATCTCTTATCATAACCGACTTTATTATGATGAAAGCAAACAGGAAATCTCTGATTATGAATACGATGCTCTGATGCAGGAGTTGATTCTACTTGAAAAACAGTATCCTGAATTTGCACAGGCAGATAGTCCAAGTTTAAGAGTTGGAGGCACTATCAATAAGAATTTCCAACAAGTAAAGCATCAGTATCCTATGATGTCTTTAGGAAATACCTATTCTATGGCAGAATTAACAGATTTTGATCAGCGTGTAAAAAAAGTTCTAGGACAAGATAAAGTAGCCTATGTATGCGAATTGAAATTTGATGGTGTAGCCATCAGTTTATGGTATGAAAATGGGCTATTAATTAAAGCTGTTACACGTGGCGATGGAGTTCAAGGTGATGATGTAACAGCAAATATTAAAACCATTCGTAGCATCCCATTAAGTGTTAAAGATTCTCATATTCCTGAAAAATTTGAAGTAAGAGGTGAAATAGTAATGCCGCATAAAGGATTTGAAGAGTTTAACAAACAACGAATAAATAATGGCGAGGATGCATTTGCCAATCCCAGAAATGCCGCTTCAGGAAGCATCAAAATGCAAGATAGTAGCTTAGTTGCTAAGCGACCTTTACAGTGTTTTGTTTATTATGCTCTAGGAGATCATAAATATTCACAAAGCCACAGCGAAAGTTTGAAATTATTAAAAGTTTGGGGTTTTAATGTGGCTGATTATATGGCTGTCTATTCAAATATTGATGATGTGCTTGGTTTTATTGAAAAATGGGATGAAAAACGTAAAGAATTGCCATTTGATATTGATGGAGTAGTTTTAAAGGTTAATGATTATCATCAGCAAGAAGAATTAGGCTATACTGCAAAATCTCCTCGTTGGGCGATTTCCTATAAATTTAAGGCAGAGCAAGCTTCTACACAATTGAATGATATTGTTTTTCAGGTTGGGAGGACAGGTGCTATAACACCTGTTGCAGAGTTAGAGCCAGTTACTTTAGCGGGAACAACTGTAAAAAGGGCATCCCTACATAATGCTGATTTTATTAAAGATTTGGGTTTGCAGATTGGCGATTGTGTTATGGTAGAAAAAGGCGGTGAAATTATCCCAAAAATTATTGAAGTTGATTTGAACCAGCGTTCTGCAACTTCCACTGAGTTTAAATATATAACTCATTGCCCAGAATGTGGAACTCTTCTGGAAAGAAAAGAAGGTCAGGCACACCATTATTGCCCAAATACTACCCATTGTCCTCCTCAAATAAAAGGTAGAATTGAGCATTTCATTTCTCGAAAGGCTATGGATATTGATAGCTTGGGTGAAGGAAAAATAGAACTCCTGTTTGATAAGAAATTAGTTTATAGTCCAGCTGATTTGTACGACCTGCAAGCCCCTCATTTGCTGGGTTTAGCGAAAATTATTGTCAATGAAGACGGTAGTACTCGTAAAATGGTTTTTAGAGAAAAAACAGTACAAAATATAATCAAAGGGATTTCTGATTCGAAAAAAATGCCTTTCCATAGGGTTTTATTTGCCCTGGGGATTAGATATGTAGGAGCAACAACTGCAAAAAAATTGGTGGCTGTATATCCAAATATGACTGACTTGATGCAAGCTTCCTACGACGATTTATTAAAAGTTGATGAAGTAGGAGAGAAGATAGCTGAAAGTTTGAGAATGTCATTTAATAATCCTGATTTTATTTATGAAATTGGAAGACTGGAGTTTGCCGGTTTGCAAATGCAAGAAGAGTTGGAAGAGCGCAGTGTTCAAGACAACAAACTCGATGGAAAGTCATTTGTCGTAAGTGGTGTATTTTCTGTGAGTAGAGATGAGTTAAAGAAACAAATAGAATATTTCGGTGGAAAAAATGTGACAGCACTTTCGGGAAAGACTGACTATTTGATTGCTGGAGATAAAATGGGGCCTGCCAAAAAAACAAAAGCAGAAAAGAATAATATTCCTATCATCAGTGAAGAGGAATTTAGAGAAATGATTACATAAAGAAAGTTTTTTTTATGTAGAACTCAGTTCTTCAATGAGCAAGCACATATTATCTATTTTGATAACAAAGAAGTAGTCCTGAGCGGAGTCGAAGGGTGATGCTAAATTTAATATTCCAAAATTAGAATGCTAACACTTCGACTCAGTGCAGCTTAAATGTGTTCGTATTTTATTGTCGATTAGAAATCTAGTTATATGATAGGCTAATATTTTTGTAAGCTTTTGTTTCTCACAAAGGCGCAAGAGTAAAATAATCAATCATATAGAATAAATCATCACGTTTTATAAATATTTAATTATGTGTTCTTTTTATGATATTAACGAACTATAAAAAAAAGAGTCTAAAATTTTATTTTTCAAAATTCTTTGTGAAGCTTTGTGTAACAGCAGCGTAAGTTATGACACAAAATACTAAGAAAACAGCATGGCTGGTGTATTGATATTTTATTATTGATTAGTAGTCAAGTTATCTGATAGCTTATTAAGCTCTTAAGATCTCATAGTTACCAGTAGTATCTACTTTAATTATAGTAGAAGGACTGGCAGGATTCAAACTGTCCTGCTCCAGATTTACAACATAATTTACTTTTTTCTTTAGTATTGTTGAAATATCTCTAAATAAATTAGGGGTAGGGTTTCCTGATAAATTAGCGGATGTTGAAACTAGGGGTTTCCCGAATTCTTTGATTAGCTTTTTACAAAACGGGTGTTTTACAACTCTAATGGCAATGGTGCCATCTTTGGCTATTAAGTTTTTAGCCAGATTTTTAGCATCTGGAAAAACAACGGTTAATGGTTTGTGGTAATGATGGATTAAATCTTTCACTTGGAGTGGAAAATGTCTCACATATTTGCTTATTTCATCTATAGAGTCTAATAAAATGATCAAGCTTTTTTGCTCTTTGCGATTTTTAATTTTAAAAATTTTTGCAACAGCTTTATTGTTTGTGGCATCACATCCAATTCCCCAAACAGTATCAGTGGGGTATAGTATAGTTCCGCCGGATTCTAATATCTTAAGAGTGTTTATTATCTCAGTTTGCATGGTTTAATCGGTTTATTAAATCTTGTGTATCAATATTTAAGGCGCATTTGAAATGTCCTTCCGGGCAATTTTTGTGCCCATGTAGCCCACAAGGGCGGCAATTTAGTTTTTCTTTGCTTTCAATGATTATTGAATCAGTGGATAGTGGCCCAAAACCAAAATCAGATACTGTGCTGCAAAAAATACTACTTAATTTTCCATTTACAGAAGAAGCAATGTGCTGTGCTGCGGAATCATTTACATAGTTCATTAAAGCATCGCGCATAAGAGCTGCCGACTCAACAAAGGTTAACTTACCGGCTAAATTCATTATATTTTTTCGTTTGCTTTCTCCAATAATTTTTTCACATAAATCTGCATCAGCACCACTTCCTAAAAGAAAAATATTGGTATTTTCATCAACTTGGTTGATAAATTCTAACCATTTTTCTTTAGGATATTGCTTGGTGTACCATAAAGAGGCAGGTGTAATAGTGATATATGCTTGGGTTTTGTATGGCGACATTTTTGCATATTCTTTTTTGGTAGGATATAGCTTTGGCATGGCAGCTTTTTCGTCTGTAATACCCTTTATCAATTGATGATTCCTGTCAATTTCGTGCCAGTTTTCCTTGAATTTATGATCAAATCTTTGGCTAAAAAATAGGGATAGAGGATTTTTTTTAAAGCCGAATTTCTTTTTGGCACCCGAAAAAACAGTAAATACTCCACTACTAAAAAAGCGCTGGAGATTGATGACAGCATCATAATTCTCTTCGCGTATTTGAAAAATAATTCGCAGCATATTTTTATATTTATCCTGTCTTTTATCCCAAATAAACAATTCATTAATATCCATATTGCCATAAAAAACTCCTTCGTTGCCTTTTTTTATCAAATAGTCTATCTGGCAATTTTTATCGGTAGCTTTTAGCTTCTCACCAATAGCAGTAGAAAGGATTACATCGCCAATACTGGCTGTTTGTATAACGAGATATTTTTTCAAAATAATTTTGGGTTTTTGTTTCTATAACTACTACACACTCTGTTCTTTATGCAGTGCCAAATTTATAAATAGATATTTTTTGAGAGATAATTCCTTACATAATCACCAACACCATCTTCTAGTGAATAAAATTCTTCTTGATATCCGGCCTTCCTTAGTTTCTGCATATTGGCTTCCGTAAAATATTGGTATTTGTCGCGTATATCTTCTGGTGTTGGAATAAAACGAATATCGCTTTTAAGGTTTAAGGCCGAAAAGGTGGCTTCTGCCAAATGATAGAAGGCGCGTGCCTTTCCTGTTCCTAAATTATATAGACCACTATTTGGCTTTTTCTCCATTAAAAAAAGTATCACTTTTACTACATCTTTTACGTAAATAAAATCTCGCAACTGCATTCCGTCTTCGTAATCATTACGGTGCGATTTAAACAGATTAACATAAGCTTTATTCTGAATTTGATGATAAGCATGAAAAATAACTGAAGCCATTCTTGCTTTATGATATTCATTGGGTCCGTAAACATTAAAGAATTTTAAGCCTGCCCAAAATGGAGGTGTTTCTTCTTGCACTAACACCCATTTATCAAAATCATTTTTTGATTCTCCGTAAGGGTTTAGAGGTTTTAGTTTTTTTACTAATGCATGATCATCATCATAACCAAATTCACCCATTCCGTACGTAGCAGCTGATGATGCGTAAATCATTGGTATCTTATTTTTTGTGCAGCTTTTCCAAACTTTTTTACTATAGTTCAGGTTGAGTTCGTCAAAAATATTTTTATCGAATTCAGTGGTGTCAGTACGTGCTCCAATATGTAATACGAAATCCACTTCGTCAGCATAATTACGCATCCAATCGTCCAGATGCATTCGGTCTACTTTTTCCGCATAAGTCTTATCAGTCAGGTTGTTTTCCTTTTCTGTTTTAGAAAAGTCATCTACTATAACAATATCTTTATAATGTGCAGAATTAAGACCGCTAAGCAATGCGCTTCCAATAAAACCTGCTGCCCCTGTTACAATAATCATATCATGTTTTTTTGCAAAGATAATTGAATTGCTTAAAACCTGTATTCAATATAAAAAATTTATTAAATCACTACTTAAACAATTAAAAATTAATTGTTTTGCATATTCATAATATTTATATAAATTTGTTAAAAGAAAAATAAATACAAGGATGGAAATTGTAAAAATGGAAATTGTTCCAAAAAAAGGATTAGGTAATGTTGATTTTGGGATATTTACCCGTGATTTAACAAAGAAACTAGGTGAGCCTAATAATGTGGAAGAGATTTCCACTGATGATGATTTAAAAACTACTGTACTCTCTTTTGATAATGGTATTACCGTATTTCTAGAAGGCTTAATAGATCCTGTGGTATCAAATTTTGATATTGATAATAGAAACGCTCAACTATTTGGTGAGGAAATTTTCAAGATGAAGGAATCGGAAATTATCACCTTGATGAAAAGTCATGGATATCAGGAGGTTGAAAAAGAAGAAGAAGAATGGGGCGAAATGCGCTTGACTTTTGATGATGCCATGATGGATTTTTATTTTGATTCAGGTGATTTGGTAGCTATAAGCTGGGGTGTTGAAATTGGCGAAGATGGGTCAATTATAAAATAAGCTTTCCCGTTTTATTGTTTTGCTTTTTCGAGAGTAAAACCAAAAGTAGTGCCTATACCCAATGTAGAACGTGCGCTAATAGTTTGTTGGTGAGCTTCTACAATATGTTTTACAATGGCTAATCCTAAACCTGTTCCTCCCATTTCTCTACTTCGTGCTTTATCTGTTCTGTAAAAGCGTTCAAATATCCTTGGGAGATTGTTTTTTTCAATTCCTGGTCCATTATCAGTTACTTCTATTAAGATATTTTTATCCATATCGAAAAAACTGATTTTTACTTTACCGGTATTTTCATAACCATATTTAATGGCGTTATGTATTAGATTGCTTAAAAGGCGCTGGATATGATTTTTATCTGCAAAAATATAAATAGCTTGATCATAGCTTTTGCTATAAAAGATAGAGATATTTTTTTCTTGAGCCTTTATTTCTAGTGATTCTATTACTTCGTTAGTTAGTTCAATAATATTAAAAACGGTTTTATTAAGTTGTAGTTCTCCAGATTCCAATTGGCTGATAGTTTCTAATTCTTGAACAATTCGGATTAACCTATTGATGTTTTTTTCTGTACGGTCGAGATATTTTAAATTGATACTGTCATCCTTTAATCCACCATCTGATAAGGTGGAAACATAGCCGAGAATGGTAAATAATGGTGTTTTAATCTCATGAGAAATATTGCCAATATATTCTTTTCTGTATTTTTCTAGTTGTTTTAATTGACTGATCTCAGATTCATAATCTTTGCTCCAATCTAATACTTCTTGATGTACCGATTCCAATGAAACAGGAAAGCGCTTTTTATTTGTTTTTGAGGAGGGTTTTTTAACTTTATGGTCATGAATAAATTTGTAGATGAGTTTAATTTTACTGTAGATATATCTCTCAATATAATTCTGTATCACCCAAATAGAAAGAAGAAGAAAGAAAATATAAAACACAAAGGATAACCACAATGGAATATGGTACACCATAATAAAGTATAATAAACTCAGCAGAAATACTACTGATAATATTAGACTCATTTTTATAGCAATTAATGTGGATTCTTTCAGTTTCATTGGAAAGCAAATCTAGGGGTTTACAAACTTATATCCAACACCTTTAATGGTTAATATATAGTCGTTTCCAATCTTCTCTCGTATTTTTCTTATATGAACGTCAATAGTACGATCACCCACAATAACATCTTCTCCCCAAACTTTTGTAAAAATCTCTTCTCTGGTAAATACTTTATTTATTTTAGATGTAAATAATAGTAATAATTCAAATTCTTTTCGCGGAAGAGTAATTTCTTTACCATTCGAGATAATTAAATATCGTTCTCGATCTATTCTAAAATGATCATTAACTTGTAGTATTAATGGAGTTTCTTCTTCTAATTTACCTGTTTTATCCAATCTTCGTAATAAAGATTTTATTTTACTGATAAATAATTTTGGTTTTATGGGTTTGCTAATATAGTCATCGGCACCCACGCTTAGTCCTGCAATTTGTGAATAATCCTCAGAGCGAGCAGTTAAAAAAACAATAATTGATTTTTCCAACGCAGGTGTCGATCTCATTAATTCGCAAGCCTCTACACCATCCATAACGGGCATCATAACGTCCAGAATTATTAAATCTGGTGTTATTTTTTTTGCGATAGCCAAACCTTCAGCTCCATTTTTAGCAGTATAAACAAGGTATCCATTCTTTTTAAGATTATAACTTAAAAACTCAAGGATATCTTCTTCATCATCTACTAATAACACCTTAAAATTCGAATTTTCCATAGGTAGATTTTGCTGCAAATTTAGCGATAACATCATTAAAAAACATACTTGAATATTAACTAATTGTTAATTAATTCGTTAATAAAATAAGCTTTTTAGCAGCCTCAGTTTTCTGTATTGCTTATATTTGGCACTAGTATGTATAATAAAATACAAAGAAGAAAACAAACGATAAACCTTTATGAATTCCCTTAATATTCTTATAGTCGAAGACGACAAAGTATTTTCTAAGATTATCCAAGAGTTTTTATTAACTAAGGGACATAAGGTGCTTGAGATATTAGAATCTGGTGAATCTGTTGTTGATTTTGTAAAAAAAGAAACTCCTGATTTTATCATTATGGATATTATTTTATCGGGTAAAATTGATGGAATTCAGGTTGCGGAAGAAATAAAGAAGCTTTATGACATTCCTATACTGTTCTTATCTGGAATTTCTGATAAAGTGATAATTGAAAGAGCAGGTAAAACTAAGCCAATAGGTTATATGCCCAAGCCATTTTCTCCTTTACAATTGGAGTTTACTCTCGAGATGGCTTATAATAAGATTCAGGTTGATAAAGAACTAAAGAAATATCAAAAATATTTAGAGCAATTGGTAGTAGACCGCACACGTGAATTATTGGCCGAAGTTAAGATGCATAAAGATGCCCGAGAACATGCTATTGAAAATGAAATTAAGCTTAAAGCTATTACAAAAGCAGCTAATGATGCCATTGTTCTTTTTGATGAATACGGAAGAATTACTTTTTGGAATAGTGCAGCCGAAGACTTGTTTTTGTATCAAGAAAAAGAAGTAATAAACCAAAATATCCGTGTATTGTTTTCTTCTGACAATCAAAATGGAGGTTTTGCAAAAGGTTTAGAGATAATACAGAATGCAATTGATAATGAAACGCTTAATGAGAATATTGAAATAACAGCTACCAGAGCAGATGGTGTGGAGATCCCTGTAGAAATGTCCCTAGCCTCTGTGGAGATACAAGGTGAGAATAGCATTATTTCTATAGTTCGGGATATCAGCCAACGAAAACGTGATAATGAAGAAATTGGCCGATTTAAGTTGATAGCCGACTTAGCAAATTATGGTTTGGCTATCACAACTGCAGAGGGTGAGTTTGTGTATATCAATAAATATTTTTCCGAATTACTGGAGAGTGAGCAGAAGGATTTAATAGGCGAAAATTTTTATAGTATAACTCCCCATATTAAAAAAGCAAACGTGACCAGCTTTGTTAATGATGCTTCAAATGTGCATGGAGGCGAGGGTAGGGAAGTTACGGTGGTAAGTCGTAATAAGAAAGTGATTCCTGTGATGATGAATAGTGTAATTATTCATGATAAATATAATCAGGCAAAATTCTATGCTGTTTCTGCAATCGATATGCGTGAACGTAAAGAATATGAAGATAATTTATTGAAAGCGAAAAAAACAGCTGAAGAATCTGATAGAATGAAAACAGCTTTTTTATCTACAATATCCCACGAATTAAGAACACCTCTTAATGCTATAATTGGATTTTCTGAATTGATAAAAATTACAGATGCCGATATGATAGAAGTGAAAGATTTTAATGATGAGATTTATAAAAGTGGAAATCATCTTTTATCAGTTGTAGAAGATATTCTTGATATAAATATGTTGGAGAGCAACGATTTAAAGTTTATTTCTTCGGAGTTTTCTTTAAATAATTTGATGGGTAAGCTATTCGATAAGTTTAATTCAAATGAGCGTTACGATAATGATATTGTAAATATTGATTGGAAAGGCAATATGCCTGATGGGGATGATAGTTTTTTCTCAGATAATAGTAAAATTGAACAAATATTTACAAAACTAATTGACAATGCATATAAATTCTCTGACAGAGGCAAAATAACATTTGGATATATTAAGGTAAAGAAGGAAAACAATTATGTTTTTTATGTTGAAGACCAGGGTTATGGTATCAGAGAAGAGAAACTGGAAGACATATTTGAGAACTTTAAACAAGTAGATGATGGTGAATCATTTGCGCACCATGGTTTGGGCTTAGGTTTGTCTATTGTAAGTCAATTGCTTGAACTTATGGATGGGCATATTTCTGTTGAATCGGAGATTGGCAAAGGCTCTAGGTTTGAGTTTTATTTTAATTAATTGTGTAAAAATTCTAAAACTAACGATATGAATGAATCATTTGATATGAATAAGTATAAATGGGATGGCAAGAAAGTGCTGATAGTAGAGGATATTACCAGTAATTATAATTTTTTGCGATTGCTATTAAAGCGTTCAGAAATAGAAATCATTTGGGTTGATAATGGTAAAGATGCTTTGGAAAAAGTAAAGGAATTAGATAATATAGACCTTATTCTATTGGATATTAATTTGCCCATAATGAATGGTTATGACGCTGCAAGGTTAATAAAAGAGTTGAGGCCTCAATTGCCTATTATTGCTCAAACAGCTTATGCTCTTGAAGGCGATAGAGAAAAATCATTGTCAGCTGGTTGTGATGATTATATTCCCAAACCTATTGTTATTTCTAGTTTACTTGAAAAAATGGACGCTTATTTGCAAAATGGTTTAACATAAAACAAAAATGTAATGCCTCTTTTTAAAAAGTTATTATTTTTAGTTATTGTGATGTTTTTCTTTCAAGGTGGACTTTGGGCACAAGAATTTGAAAGTGGTGTATTTGTAGGTCTGGTTGGTAGTCAAGTAGCTGGAGACGTAAGTACAGGTTATAATAAATTAGGTTTTTATGGCGGGGGGTTTACACGGCGACAATTCACCTTGAAATCAGAAGCTCAGTTAGAAATATATTTTATTCAAAAAGGGGCAAGAGAAAATCCTACCGAGGAAAATGGGAATGTTCAGTACTTAATGAGAATTCAATATATCGAAATCCCTTTGCTCTACATCTTTAATATTAATAAATCCTTGGAGTTACACACTGGTTTAGCTTGCTCCATATTTATTGGCGAGGCGTATGAAGAATATAACTACAGTACAAGTGTTCCAGATACGCCTTTTCATACATTAAGTGCTACTTTTATATTGGGAATAGAATATAAAATAAGTGATCACCTTTCGGCTAGTTTTAGAACGAATAATAGTATTACACCTATTAGAGATCATGCCTCAGGTCAGAAACGTTTTTTTAATCGAGGACAATACTCTGATGCACTAACGATAGGATTAGTGTATAATTTTTCTTCTTCAATACCCAATCAGTAAAATCTTTATTACTCCTTTTTGAATCGTATTTTTATATCATCAAAATACACAGTATTAATACTTGGATTGTAAATATAAATTTTTACAAGGTCAGCAAAAATGGCTTTTTGGGGTATTTTGAAATGATAATGAAAAGGTGTCCATGTTTTTGTTTCAGTAATTTGACTAGATATCATTTCTCCATGCCATATGTTTTCTATATATTTACCTGTAAGTTCAATAACAAGCTTTACAGAATCGTTTGGTATTGTTTGAAAAACCTGAAAGTCAATATCTATGCCATGGGTAAACTGAGTATTAATATTCCTTAAAGGATATGAGAAAGTTAAACTATATTTATTTTCTTTGTCTGTTTTTGAAGCTAGTTCACCAGAAAAAACAATTTCATTACTTAGCGTTTGCGTCTGATCCCATCCATTTTTTTGTTCTCCATTATTTTCAAAGAATACTTTTGAGTAATCAAGAAGATGTGGAGCCTGATATTGACTTGGATATGATTTTTTAAGCTCTGTAGCCATGTTATTAGCAATAATTCTGCGCCCAATTTCTGCATAATGTTCAGTGGTCCAGTTTTGATCAATAAATTGTTTGTCGGCTACGGCGTTTAAATTGTCAACTACCTTTATGCCTTTATGATTGAAATAGGCAATGAGTATTTTTCGATTTTCGTTCATTAAGTATAACAAATCATCTCCAACTAATTTTTCTGCTTTCTCAGTATTTTCTGCCATTAAGTTCATTACTAAATCCCAACCTCTCTTTTTGCTGAGAGCAATAAGTTTATCAAATTCTTTAATTCTAATATTATGTGAAGTATCTATTTGAAAAGCGTATGATTTAATAAAATGACATGCCAACTCAGTGGCTTTATAATCAATTTCTCCTTTGTGATTTTTTACTCCTTTTGTAGCCATAGCATAATCCCATTCTATCACATTATTATAGGGGAAAGAATAGGGGAAGCTAAATTTGTCTTCTGCCCATTTTTCTCTAATTTGAGCAGTTCGTTGTTTTTTAATTTTTATATCATAATCTTTAAACGATAATTGAAATCTATTTACTAATGGAGGATAGTCTCTTAGCAATACCATGCTTTTTTGTAGAGAAGTTTCGAGTTTTGAATAAATCCAATCTGCATTAAAAGAGCGAAGATTTAAGGTGACAATTACGGTTTTTATTTCTGAAGCCTCAGGCAAATTGTCTAGTAAGATTGTGTATATGCCCGCATGGCTGGCAGGCTTTGTTATGTCATGAATTTTTAATGATGGGAAATAATCTTGTAACATGCCGCTTATGGAACGTTTATCAAAATCATATTTAGAAAAGGTTGTATTAGATGATTCACCCATATATAATATATCAGTATCCATAGGTATGGCTCTAACTTTATTTATAACTTTTGATTGTTTCTGTAGATCTTTTTCAAAGAAAAATTGAACATATACAAAGTTCATAAGCGTTAGTAAAGCCACTAATAACGCCAATTTGGATAATATTTTGATAGCTATATTCATTTCTTTAGAATTGGAAATAAATAAATGGAAAATTCTCTACTCCTGAAAAAATGAGAATAAAAAAGATAAGTAAACTGTATATTACCCATCTTATAGGAAATGGGAAACTCCCAATCCAACTGTCAAAGCGTTTATTATACAGGAGAATATCACTAAGGATAAATATGCTTAACATAATCCAGGTAACCTTTGGAATAACTAAATGATCTATGTTTATATGGAAATTGCTCCCCATATATTTAAAGATATCTATAGCTTCCATAAAACTTTGACTTCGGAAGAATATCCATATTAAACTAACAAAGATAAAAGTCTTTAATGCCAAAAACAGATGCCCAAAAGAGTATGCAGGATATGATTTCTGCAAACCAAAAGTGTCATTTGTTATTTTTTCAGCTAAATAAACCACACCATACAATGCACCCCAAATAATAAAGGTCCAATTGGCGCCATGCCATATTCCACTTACAATAAATACTACGAAAATATTAAAAATCCAACGGGCATATTCTACTCGGTTTCCACCCATAGGATAGTATAAATAATCTCTAAACCATGTAGATAATGAGATATGCCATCGTTGCCAAAATTCAGCAATATTTTTTGAAAGATAGGGTGTTTGGAAGTTGTCCATTATTTTTATTCCCATAATTAAAGCACTACCAATAGCAATGATTGAATAGCCATAAAAATCGCTATATATTTGGAAGGAATACAAAAAAACGGCAGTGATAATATCTATGGAGTTGTATGTTTCAGGTGATTTGTACACTTGATCAACCAATCCTGATAGATTATCTGCAATAACCATCTTTATAAATAATCCATATAGAATAAGCCGTAAGCCATTAGCTAAATTATTGTATGTGAATTGATGTTTGGCTTTAAGTTGAGGTGTTAATCTTGAAAATCTTTCAATAGGTCCAGCAACCAACTGAGGGAAAAAAGAAACATATAAGGCAAAATAACCTAAATGTTTTTCGGCTTTTTGTTTACCAAGGTATACATCAATAGAGTAACTTAGCGTTTGAAATGTATAAAATGAAATACCCACAGGAAGCAAAACATTTATTAAAGGTATTTGATAAGCTAAATTGATTTTTTGGAAAGCGAAATTTATACTATCAGAGAAAAAATTGAAATACTTAAAAGTAAATAAAAGACCCAGATTGGTTAATAAACTAAGTATTAAATAGGGTAAACGCTTTTTCTTATCTTTCTTTTTACCCATTTGAATACCACTAAAATAGTCGATCAAAGTGGAGAAAATAATAAGGAAGATATATTCCACCTTCCAACACATATAAAAATAATAACTGGCTATTAAAAGTAATACCCAACGATATTTATGTGGGAGAGCATAATATAGGATTATTACAATAGGCAGAAAAAAGACAAAATCTATAGTGTTAAATAGCATTTGTTGACTTTGATAATAAAATGATTGGCAAATGTAAAAAGTATTTTAGAAAATACTTGGTATTTTTTGAAAACTTAGATCACGAGTAAAACTCCGGAGAGTGTCTCTATAATCAAATACAGTTATAGCTTAATATATGGCTATTTAAGTTTATAGTATCTTTTTGATTAGCCGTAATTTATGGGTGTATTTGCCCAATTCTTCGTTATAAATGCCTTGATGGTCAATAGGATCGATTCGTACTTTTCCGCTAGCATGAATAATCTCTGAAGGAGATAGTAAGATGCCCACATGGGTAATCACTCCTTCTTCATTATCAAAAAATGCTAAATCACCTGCTTCTGCTTCTTGTAAGAAGTTAATTGTTTTGCCTTGAGTAGCTTGTTGCGAAGCATCTCTTTTTATTTTTATACCAAGAATTTTAAAAACAGATTGTGTTAATCCTGAACAGTCGATACCATAGGGTGTTTTCCCTCCCCAAAGATAAGGTGAGTTTAAAAAATCCTTAGCTATTTGACTTACATTATGCAAAGGGTTATTATCGAAAGATAATAATTGTGGAGGTAATGAATAAGAAAAACCTTTAATAATTAAATCTTCTTCATCGAAACTACAAGCTGGAGGGAGCTGCATGATGCCTTCAGAGGTTGCTATTTCAGTATTTCTATCATTAATAAGTTGAAGTTGTGATAGCCGTTTATATTCTTCTGGTTCAATAGGTTTTTGTTGTTTAGGATCAATATAACCTTCATAAGCATCAAATGCATTTCTTATTCTTATCCAGTTGTATGCAGGCTTTTCAAGGATTTCAAAAACATCACCAAAAAGTAGTTGACTGGTCATCTGACTGCTGTCTGATGCCTGTTCGCGTAATGGAACAATAGATAAATGACAAAATCCGTAATTCATATATTAAGTGTTTACTATTTCTACAAAAATAGAGATTTATTCATATGCTCTGGCAAAATTGAATAATTGTGTTAAATTTGTTTGCTACAGAACTTACAATAATGAAAAAGATTATTTATTATATTCGATATCGATATAACAATATTTATAAAATATTGTTGTTTTTAATAGCTATGATTGTAATGTTGTTTTTTTTCCCTAAAACAGCACGTTTTAATCAGCAATATGCACAAGGTTATCCTTGGACTCATCAAAATATCAAAGCTCCTTTTGATTTTGCCATATTAAAAACCAATAGAGAATTAGATGAAGAGAAAAAAATGCTTCTTCAAGAAATGATTCCTTATTACCGTTATAATGATAGTTATAGCGACTCTATGCCGCAATTATTTTTGGCTAGTTTTGAACAGCATTGGATAAAGGTAGATAGTCATAATATCCTTATTGAGAAAAAAGAAGAAACAAAAAAGGCTATTGAGGAAATATATCAACTTTTGTTGTTAAACGGGATACGTAGTCAGGAGAGTGAACGACAATCGCCTCAAGGATATGTGAACTTATTGAAAGGTAATCATGCAACAAAAACCCCACTTGGCAGTATTTATACCCTTTCAACAGCTGAGTCCATGATTACTAAATCATTACAGGAGAAAGAAAATACAGATAGATTATTAGCTCAGAAAGTTTTAAAATCACATTTATTTATTAATGTGCATTTTGATGAAGAAACCACTGTAAAAGAAGAAGAGATGTTACTCACTGGCTTGTCCTTAACCTATGGTATGGTACAAAAAGGAGAACTCATAATTTCTGAAGGTGAGCTGATAACTGCTCATAAGTTTCAAGTTTTGCAATCACTTAAAAAGGAATATGAAAAGCAATTATCTGGTAACGAAAAATTCTATGGTATTTTATTAGGACAGTCTATTTTAATGATTTTTATTTTTTTAGCATTATTGATATATTTAAGTACATTTAGACCAAAAATATTACAGAATAATCAACAAATACTACTTATTTTGGTGGCAATAATGATTATGGTTATTCCTGAGAGTATTATATTGAAATACTATCCTGAATATGTAATGCTGTTACCCTTGCCTTTATTAGCTATTATTATTAGAGCCTTTTTTGATGAGCGAACAGCCATGTTTATTTATCTTTTGACAACAATTATTATTGCATCCTTTGTTCCTGAGGGCTTTAATTTTATAATCTTGCAACTTATAACAGGTATTATCACCATTATTTCTATTCATAAACTATATAAACGATCTCAGTTTTATTTAGCTAGTTTATGGATATTCCTTTCCTACTCATTTATATATTTAGCTCTTTTGTTGGTAACCGATGGAAGTTTAAATAATCTGGAAAAAAGTGTTTTTTCTCTTTTTGCTATTAGTGCAGGACTCACCTTACTAAGCTATCCGGTTATATACTTATTTGAGAAAGTATTTTCGCAAGTCACTTTATTAACACTTTTGGAATTATCTGATACTAATAATAAACTGTTGCGTGAACTATCACAAAAAGCTCCTGGAACTTTTCAGCATTGCTTGCAGGTGGGTAACCTTGCCGAAGCTGCTATTCAAGAAATTGGGGGTAATGTACTATTGATCAGGGCTGGAGCTTTGTATCATGATATTGGTAAGATGTATAATCCTTTGTATTTTATCGAGAATCAAACCACACAAGTAAATCCTCACGATGAGTTAAGCTACGATGAAAGTGCTGAAGTTATTATTGGACATGTTTTACAAGGGGTAAGCTTGGCTAAGAAACATAAGATACCAGAATTGGTTATTGATTTTATAAGAACCCATCACGGAGACCGAAAAGCAGAATATTTTTATCGCTTAGCAGTGCAGGATATTGGAGAAGAAGAGTTGGATGAAAGCTTATATACCTATCCTGGTCCTATTCCTTATAGTAAAGAAACAGCAGTGCTAATGATGGCCGATAGTATAGAAGCGGCATCGCGCTCTGTTCAGAAACCAGATGAAAGTAAATTAACAAAATTAGTAAGTCAAATTATCGATGAGCAAATGTATGGTGGGCAGTTTGATAATGCAGATATTACGCTTAAAGAAATAAATAAGATAAAGCGAATTTTTATCAAAATATTACTTACCATTTATCATATTCGTATTGAATATCCTGAATAATGGTGTAATGAGCCGGAAATATTAAAGGCTTGATATTTTATTGGTCTCAATCGTTAGTTAAAACCCTGCCTTGCCATCCCTATTGGGAGGAAATCCGGCAGGCAGGTATGCATTTTTAGTGTAATACCAACTAAATATCCAACTGATTGATATAAATGGTTTCTTTTTTCCTTT
>JAOZUW010000098.1:0-8859 GCA_029938465.1 Bacteroidales bacterium
TCACGGTAAACATTATAACCTAATAATGCTTTATCCGAACTGGTCCAAGCAAGATCCACGTTCCATTGTTCCATAGGATCAACTTCATCAACAGTAGCTGTTAAGCCAGCAGGAGGAGTAACAGTAGTTGTGAAACTCCAATTATCACCATCAATGGTGCCATTGCTATTTCTTACATCTACTTCCCAGAAATACTGCATAGAAGGATCTATATAACCTAATTCGTAAGAAGTAGCCAGGTCGCTAGTCCAGTCAACCAATACCTCAGATACAGGATATGTAGTACCAAAGCTTAATTTGTATTCATAAGTATATTGACCAAATTCCCAAGCTAATAATACAGGGTTAATAACGTCCATTTCGCCATCAGCTGGAGAAGGATTAAAAGCTTTCTCGGAAATAGGCATTTCCGATGATTCTATATTGAGATCAAATAATAAATCGGTATTGGCTTGTGTGGCGCTTATAATTAAATAGTAGGTGCCTATAAATAGAGGAGCATTTACTATTTGATTATTGGCAGAAAAAAGTGCATTTGTTGCTTTTGGTCCCTCTTCGCCATTAAAATCTTCTGCATAAATAGCTATTTTGGCATCTGCTGAAGCATTGCTGACGGTTATATCTACCTCCTCACTTTGTGACAATGTAAATTTATAAACCACATCATTGGTATTTGGAGTATTGGGTATATTGTAGTTGGCTCTTATGGGAAAAGCAGTACTTATATCTGTTTCGGTATAAGGTAAGCTAATAGTATATGGATTTTCGAAGATATCACCTATTACAGCGGTATATGCTGTTGCAGTAATTTCAGCTGAAGTAACTCCTTTTCCTGTATTCCAGCTTGCCGAATAAGTAGCAGAATAAATATCTTCGGGTATTCCTTCTCCAAAAAAAGAAATGGCCAGATTAATGGAAGTGCCTTCGGGCATGGTGAGTGGTAAATCCAGCAGATTGGTGAAGAAGAAATTATTGGCCTGTGCCAATTCGCTTGTTGTTATTATTATATCTCCGGGTCCATCATTAAAAAAGTGTAAATATGCTGGTTCTTGCCAAGCTCCAATAGGTCTTTCTCCCATATCCAGATTAGAGGGATTGATTTCTAATTTAGCTTCCGATTGAGCTACTGCTATTAAAGATATAAACGAAAAGATAATACAAAGAAGATGTAATTTGAAGAGTAAAGAATTTCTCATACCGTAGTTCTTTAATAAAATTAAAAACGTGTCGATATATAAAAAACAATACTTGTTATGATTTTATATATCAACTTAATAGACAATGAAAAGCTCTAAATAGTTGCGTTGTTGTAGTATTAATAATTCTCTTCTCTGAGTTGCATATACGATTTAGGATGTAAGCAAGCTGGGCATGTTTCCAAAGCTTTTTCGCTTTCGTAAACATAACCACAGTTTAAGCACTTCCACCAAACTTTTCCATCTTTTATAAAAACTTTGTCTTCGGAAATATTTTGGAGTAATTTTAAATATATCCTTTCGTGTTCAGCTTCTACTTTTGCAATCATTTTAAAAGCGCTTGCAATTTTAGGAAAGCCTTCTTCTTGTGCAATTTTTGCAAACTCAGGATATAAATCGGTCCACTCTTCATTTTCGCCTTCGGCAGCAGCTTTTAAGTTTTCTTTTGTTGTACCTATAATACCTGCAGGATAGGTTGCTGTAATTTCAACTTCACCACCTTCTAGGAATTTAAAGAAACGTTTAGCATGTTCTTTTTCTTGCAATGCAGTTTCTTGAAAGATTCTGGAAATTTGTTCGTAACCCTCTTTCTTAGCAGTTTTGGAGAAGAATTCGTATCTGTTTTTTGCTTGACTTTCACCAGCAAAAGATTTTAATAAATTCTGCTCAGTTTTTGTGCCTTTTAATGATTTTTCCATGGATATTGTCTTTTGTTTATTTTTATTGGTTTCAATCGTTAGTTAAAACCCTGCCTTTTCTGGCAGGCAGGTATGCACTTTTAGTGCAAGACTTTCGGTTTCTACAAATTTTTGGTTTGAAGATGGAAGTACAAAGCTAGAAATTTACTTCTGTCTTCTAGCTTCTGTCTTCTAACCCAGTTAAGAATAAAACAGAAACAAATTTTATTCGTAAACTAAACCTATGGTACTTCCAATCCATAGTGCTTTAGTTTTTAGGAAAGCTAAGGTACAAAATTATGCGATAGTTATTTCTATTTAAGAGAAAAACCTTTTCTGAAACATTATAATTAAAATTACGCCCACGGTAATAGCTGAATCGGCGATATTAAAAACGGGTTGAAAAAATTCAAAGCTTTGACCACCTAGCCAAGGAACCCATTGCGGCCAGTTAAAGCTAAAGAGAGGGAAATAGAGCATATCTACTACTTTGCCGTGTAAAAATCCTGCATAACCACCTTCTGCAGGAAACATCACAGCTTTTTCGTGAAACATGCTTTCGTTAAAAATAAGTCCGTAAAAAGCACTATCAACCATATTGCCAATAGCTCCAGCCAAAATAAGAGAAATGCTAATAATAAAACCAGAATGGGCTTTTTTTCGAATAAGGGTATACAAATAGTAGATCAATCCACCGATGGCTAAAATTCTAAAAATACTGAGTACTAATTTGCCAAAGGATATTTCTAACTCATAACCAAAAGCCATTCCCGGATTTTCGGTAAAATGTAAAATAAACCAATTACCCATCACATGGATTTCTTCACCTAAGAAAAAATGTGTTTTGATATAAATTTTTAATATCTGATCGACAATCAATACCAAAAAAAGGACTATAAAAGCTTTTTTCATTTGTGCAATTATTTAGAAGTGACAATGACTAAAAAAAGAAGCATTTTGATAGCTTATCAAAATGCTTCGAAGTTTTATCTAGTTTTATAATCATCTATGCTTTAGGCCTATTCATTTTAGCATCAATGCTTAGAGTAGCATGAGGTACGCTTTTTAAGCGTTCTTTAGAAATGAGTTTACCTGTAGCTCTACATACACCATAAGTTTTGTTTTCAATACGAATAAGTGCATTTTCTAAATTACGAATAAATTTTTCCTGACGAGACGCCAATTTACTGTTTTCTTCTTTTGTTAAAACAGAGTTCCCTTCTTCTAATACTTTAAAAGTAGGAGAGGTGTCGTTGGTGCCGTGATCATTATTATTGATATATGCTTCTGTGAGCATTACTAAGTCATTCTTGGCTTTGCTTACTTTATTTAAAATTATATCTTTAAACTCTTGTAATTCAATATCTGAATAACGTGTTTTTGTTTTTTCATTTTCCATAACACATATTTTTTAGTTTGTTGTTGTATTAATTTTTTCTACTTTTATTGTAACAAAAATAGAATCTGATAGTTCCACAGTTTCTCCATCTGTGATTTTTTCTTTTACTTGTTGGAGATTTTGGGTGAGTGTTTCCGAGCAAATATAAGAAATATTCTGATTTATTGCATTTTCTATATCAGCTTGTTTTTTAATAGTCAAATTTATTTGATCAGTAACCTCAAAACCTTTGTCTTTTCTAATTCCTTGAATCTTATTGACTAAGTCACGAGCCAAACCTTCTTGTCGTAAATCCTCAGTAATGGTAATATCTAAAGCTACAGTTAAGGCTCCTTGTGAAGCTATTAACCAGCCAGGGATATCATCAGTTGTAATTTCCACATCACTTAATTCAATCTTTACTTCTTGTTCATTGATATTTAAAAGATAATAACCTTCTTTTTCTAATTCCTTAATATCGTCATGTGAGAATTGGGCTATGGCAGCAGCTATTAACTTCATTAACTTGCCATATTTTGGCCCCAAAGCTTTAAAATTAGCTTTAATTTTCTTTACCAAAAGACCGCTATCCTCAGTCATAAATTCTAAGGTCTTTACGTTTACTTCTGATAAAATAAGGTCAGTAATTTTTTCAACTTGCGATTTAAATTTACCATCTAAGATAGGTATCATCACCTTATTTAATGGTTGTCGAACTCTGATTTTATTCTTTTTTCGTAAAGAAAGTACCATGCTCGAATACTGTTGCGCCATTTGCATTCGCTCTTCTAAATCTTTATTAATTTTCGATTCATCAGCTATTGGCATATCTAATAAGTGAATGCTTTCGGCTTTTCTTTTTCCTGAAGCTGCGTTTAAATCACGATATAGGTTATCGGCAAAAAATGGAGCAATAGGAGAACTTAATATGGCTACTGTTTCTAAACAAGTATAGAGTGTTTGGTAAGCCGAGATTTTATCTTCACTATAATCACCTTTCCAGAATCTTCTTCTGCTTAATCGTACAAACCAATTACTCAATCGTTGATCAACAAAATTAGCTATGGCACGACCGGCACGAGTAGGTTCATAATCTGTAAAGGAATTATCCACTTCTTTTATCAGAGAGTGAAGCTCCGATAATATCCATCGGTCAAGCTCAGGTCTTTTCTCATATTCAATATCAGCTTCGGCATATGTAAATTGATCAATATTAGCATACATTGCGAAAAAAGCGTAGGTATTATGAAGTGTTCCAAAGAATTTTCGACGAACCTCTTCTATGCCACCTAAATCAAATTTTAAATTATCCCAAGGTTGTGCATTGGTAATCATATACCAACGAGTAGCATCGGGACCATATTGTGCTAAGGTTTCAAAAGGATCTACTCCATTGCCTAGGCGTTTCGACATTTTATTACCTTTTTTGTCGAGGACTAACCCATTTGAAATCACATTTTTATAAGCTACACTATCAAAAGCCATTGTCGCAATAGCGTGTAAAGTAAAAAACCATCCACGAGTTTGATCAACACCTTCAGCAATAAAATCTGCTGGGAAATTCTGATCAAAATACTCTTTATTCTCAAATGGATAGTGAAGCTGAGCATAAGGCATAGACCCTGAATCGAACCAAACATCAATTAGATCAGGCTCGCGGAACATTTTTTGACCACTTTCCGAAACCAAAATAATATCATCTACATAAGGACGATGGAAATCAAAAGTCTCATAGTTTTCTTTACTCATATTACCTGGAACAAAATCACCTAAAGGATTTTTATCCATAAAACCAATATTTACAGATTTCTCTATTTCAGTTTTTAATTCTTCAGCCGAACCCAATACAATTTGTTCTGTTTTATCTTTTGATGTCCAGATAGGCAGCGGAATACCCCAAAAACGAGAGCGTGATAAGTTCCAGTCTAAAAGGTTTTCTAACCAATTGCCAAAACGACCTTCACCAGTTGATTTTGGTTTCCAATTGATAGTTTTGTTAAGTGCTATCATTCTATCTTTTAGGCTTGTGGTTTTAATAAACCAGCTGTCCAAAGGATAATAAAGAATAGGCTTATCTGTTCTCCAGCAATGAGGGTAGGAGTGGGTATGTTTTTCAGCTTTAAAGGCTCTGTTTTCGGTTTTTAGTTTGATAACTATTTCCACATCTACCGACATTTCTTTTTGTTGTGGATCGTTATCAGGATAATATTCATTTTTCACAAACTTACCGGCAAATTCACCCATTTTATCATTAAACCGGCCCGTTTTATTTACCATAGTTAAGGAGCCTATTCCATTTTGCGCAGCCACTTTAAAGTCATCGGCACCAAAGCTGGGTGCAATATGAACAATTCCAGTACCATCTTCTGTGGTTACAAAATCACCCAGAATAACCCTAAAAGCATCACCATCTTCTGGCTGGTCATATGGTAATAATTGCTCGTAACGAATTCCTTCTAATTCAGCACCTTTGCACTCTCCAATTACTTCAAAAGGAATGGCTTTTTGTCCTGATTCGTAATCTGCCATTTTTAAATCAGCATTTTTCTCTGGAAAAAGGCTATTCATTAATGGTTTGGCCATGATGACCGTTATTTTTTTAAAAGTATAAGGATTGAAGGTTTTGATTTTTATATAATCAATCTTTTTCCCAACGGCAAGAGCTGTATTAGATGGTAAGGTCCAGGGAGTTGTGGTCCATGCTAAAAAGAATAGCTCATCTTCAACATCTTGAAATAGTTTTTCTGATTCGGCATTTTTAATAACTTTAAATTGAGCGGTAAGAGTAGTGTCTTTAACATCGCGGTAGCAACCGGGCTGGTTAAGTTCATGAGTACTTAATCCTGTTCCGGCAGCTGGTGAAAAAGGTTGAATGGTATAGCCTTTATAAAGCAATCCTTTTTTATTAAGCTGCGACAATAAATGCCAAACAGATTCTATATATTTATTATCAAAAGTAAGATACGGATCATCAAGGTTTACCCAATAACCCATTTTTACTGTTAGATCATCCCAAAGGTTTTTATATTTCATCACCTCGGTACGACATGCTTTATTATAATCTTCAACACTTATTTTACTGCCTATATCTTCTTTTGTAATTCCCAAACTTTTTTCTACACCAATTTCTACAGGTAAGCCATGAGTATCCCAACCGGCTTTTCTATTTACGTGTTTTCCTTTAAGGGTTTGATATCTACAAAAAATATCTTTTATAGCACGAGCCATAACATGGTGAATACCAGGTACTCCATTGGCAGAAGGAGGCCCTTCGTAAAACACAAAGGACTCGCCATTCTCACGGTTTTGTAAACTCTTTTCGAAGATATTTTTTTCTTCCCAAAACTTCAGCGTTTCTGCTGCAATATTGGTCAGGTTTAAATTTTTATATTCTTGATATTTTGCCATCCTAATAAAACTATATAAATAATTGGTTTGCTTGTATTTATAAAAGGGTGCAAAGGTAAAAAAATAATATATATGAAATAAAGCAGTAGTGATTAAAAAAAATATGGTTTTTTTGCATCTAATTTGTACCCCAACAACCTATAGAATCCTGTATGCACTTAGCATATAGCCTTTTCCTTTTACCAGAGATTAAACCTTTGTTATTTTCTGTAGAGCTTAGGTTATTAGAAATAGGGTCGGCAAGGCAAAAAAATAATCATAATAATTACTAAATCGAGCTATTTTACATAATTCTATCTATCTTTGCTGAATTATAGAAGAAATATTTTAGAAAAAAATAAAAAATATTCTAAAAAATGACACAAACACATAAATTTCATATACCCATAATGGGCATTGGTTTTACATTAGACACACCGCTTAAAGTTTCCAAGTTTGGTATTGATTCTGTTATTTCGCTAGTAGATGATAAGCTTTTGGAGAAGATGCGGAAGATGTATAGTGAAAAGCTAGAGCTGCCCTATCAAGAAATTACCAATAAAATTGATGATTTTCGAGCTAAAAGAATCACTTCTTATTTGAATATGATTAATACAGAAGCAGAGAAGAAATTTGAAGAAATGAAAAACTCTTTTACTGCAAAAAGTAATGAGCTGAAAGAGTATCTTCAGTTATTACCTGATGGTTCTACATTAAAGAATGATTTAGCAGAAAAAGTTTCAAACTTCCAATTTAATGATCTTAAGGCATGGATGAACAGGAACTTAAATATGGGAAGTATTGATGTCAACATTATGACTAAAGTTGATAAAGATAATTATCGTAATGGCGAAAAACTCCCTGTTGAATATAATGATGCGCACGCTGCTTTACGTGGTTATGCTATGAGTGATTTAGAATCTTCTATTGTTCTTTCAGCAGGAATGAATCCTCGCTTGTATAACTATATGGAACAATTTTCTGATTTCTATCCCAATGAGAATGGTGATATTAAAAAGAAAGTTACGCTAAAAGTAAGTGATTATCGTTCAGCATTAATTCAGGGAAAATATTTAGCCAAAAAAGGTATTTGGGTTTCAGAATATAGAATTGAATCAGGGCTCAACTGTGGAGGTCATGCATTTGCTTCTGATGGTTATTTATTAGGGCCTGTTTTAGAAGAGTTTAAAGCAAAACGCAGTGATTTATACACAGCAGTTAATGATATTTTAATAAGCGTATTAGAACAAAAAGGAAAGACTATTCCTCAAAAGGAATTACCGATAAAAATTACAGCACAAGGTGGTGTAGGGACTGCCGAAGAGCAACAGTTTTTATTAGACCATTATCAAGTGGATTCAGTAGGATGGGGAACGCCTTTTTTATTGGTTCCAGAGGCTACAAGTGTGGATGAAGATACCCTGCAACAGCTTATGGATGCTAAAGAAAAAGATTTGTATTTAAGTGGCATTTCTCCTTTGGGTGTCCCTTTTAACAATTTAAGAGGTAACACTAAAGATGTAGAGAAATACGCACTTATTCAAAAAGGAAGACCAGGTAGCTTATGTCCAAAAGAACATGTAGCTCTCAATTACGAGTTTAACGAAAAAGGTTTGTGTACGGCATCTTATCGTTATCAACGATTGAAAATAAAAGAACTTGAGGAAAAGGAATTATCTTTTACTCAGCATCAAAAAGAATACGAAAAGATAGTAGAAAAATCTTGTGTATGTGTAGGCTTGGGCACTTCTGCATTGAAATTTCACAATATTGAAACAAAGGTAGAAGGACCTGGTGTTTCGGTTTGTCCGGGTCCTAATATGGCCTATTACTCAAAAAAGATGAAGCTACAAGAAATGGTGGATCATATTTATGGTCGTGCCAATGTGATTAGTAGAACGGATAGACCTAATATGTTTGTAAAAGAGTTGAATATTTATATCGACTTTTTGAAAAATAAATTAGACGAGACTCAAGATTCTTTTAATAAGAAACAAGAAAAATATTTTGTGAATTTTGCAGCTAATTTGAAAGAGGGATTAAGCTATTATCAAAGTATTTTTGGTGATTTGAAAGAAAAATTTGTTGATACTAAATCTAATATTGTAAAAGATTTAGAAAGCAGTAAAGAGTCTCTTAATCATCTGCAAAACGATATCCAACAGCTTGTTAAACAGCATACTACCAAGGTTAAATTAGAGAAAGTAATTGCTTAAACGAT
>JAOZUW010000098.1:8959-10819 GCA_029938465.1 Bacteroidales bacterium
GACTCCACGAACTTATCTTATCTACATGTTTCGCCTTTGGTAAAAGACAGCCTCAGTATTGATTAGAACTATTCGTATTTTATGATGTTTTGATTCTAGAATAATCTTTAATCGAATTCAGCTTAGAAGAATAAAATCACATAATTTCTTCTAATTCAGTAAATTCTATTTGCTTATTGGGAAAGAGCGGTTTACCTCGATATCTATTTAGTAATTGCACAATGGCTATCACATCATTTTGGCAATATTCGGCAATACGCGAAATATCGTTTTCTTTCCAATATACATCGTTTACCTGACTACCATCAATATCACTTTTGGGAGATGGAATATCAAAAATAGCGGTTAATAAATCCAGTGAAGTATAATGCTTATAGTCGCCAAATTTCCATAATTCCAGAGTGTCTATATGTTTTATCTCCCAAGGTTTTTTCCCGGCAATATCCAAAAGAATAGGTAATTCAATGCCATGAACAAGCATACGGCGTGCAATATATGGGAAGTCAAATTCTTTTCCATTATGAGCACAAAGAATATGCTTTGGAGAGGAAAAATGCTGATTTAAAAGTTGAGCAAAATGATGCAATAGTTTGGCTTCATCATGACTAAAAAAGCTCTTAATACGCAGTTGTAAGCTTTCTTTAACCACAAAGCCAACAGTTATACAAACTATCTTGCCAAATTCAGCATAAATACCAGATCGCTTAAATAATTCCAAGGGTTTTTGATCACCTTTATAATTCAATGATTTGGCTTTTTTATCCCATAGCAAACGAATACGTTCGGGCATATCAAAATAGCTGGGATAAGCACCTACAGTTTCAATATCGAGGTATAAAATCTGTAAATCAGTTAAGTGTTTTAACATATCAGCGTTCTATTTTATAGTGAGTATATAAGCATCTAAATTTACTTGTTCTTGTACTTTTGTTAGCGCGTTTTGGGCAGATTTTACATTAGAGAAAGGCCCAACCACTATCTTGAAGTAGCTATTACCTTGGGCATCAATATCAGGAATCCAGTAATAGTGTGCTTCTAGATTAAGCCCTTGAAGTTGAGCTACATATATTTGAGCTTTATTTTCTTTTTTAACAGCAAAGCAAGACACAAATACAAGAGGTTTTTGAATGTCATTTGCGTAAAGTCTATCCGGACTGACAGATGGTGTAGTTTCTTGAATAGGCTCTTCATTTTGGGTTGTGGCAGGTGTTTCTGTTTTGTTTAAGGCAACACTATCAATAATAGTTGTTTTCTCTTGTTTTGCTTCAGTGGGTTTTTCTATTTTTTCTTTCTTAATATTTTCTGCCGGAGGATTAGTGTCGTTTTGACGATAACCCAAAAAGTATATCAATAAAAAGACAATGACTAGCAATAAAATAACCCAAATAAAATACCAAAAAGCGCCCCTCTTTTTCTTCTCTTTTTTTTCTTTTTCAATAGGAGTTGGATGAACTGTGATAATTGATCTTTCGATTTTTCTCTTTTCTGCTTCTTTATTAATAACAGGTTTTGAAATGGGAGGTGTAAGGGGTTTTTTCTCTTTAGGAGGAGGTGGTGGAACTACTTTTTTCTCTTCTTTTTTTTGTATAGTTTTGGTTTTAGGCACCTCTTTTATTACTGTTTTCTTTGCTTTTGGTGTTTTTACTTCTTTTTGAGGCTCATCAAGCTTCTTTTCTTTCTTTTCCTTTGCAATTCGCGCCATAGCCTCTGCCAGTATTTTTTTACTGTCTGTTACAGATTTTTTCTGCTCATATTTGGCTTTCTGAGTTATATAGAACTGTTTTTCCTTGCCTTTGTATTTTTCTAAATAGAAGTCAATTTGATCTATTTTTTCCGGATCGTACTTTTGATATAATTCCT
>JAOZUW010000099.1:0-5402 GCA_029938465.1 Bacteroidales bacterium
AAAGAAAAAGATTTTATTTAATACCCATTTTATCTTTTAGTTCTTTAGGGATAGCATCTTTATGAACAATAATATCAATAGTTTTTAAAGCAACAAAAGATTCAGA
The DNA here is from genome assembly GCA_029938465.1 of Bacteroidales bacterium. GTDB lineage: Bacteria > Bacteroidota > Bacteroidia > Bacteroidales > UBA12170 > UBA12170. The sequence goes on from JAOZUW010000099.1 coordinate 107, forward strand.
GGCAAAGAAATATCCTTCATAAGGGCTTCCTTTAGTACTCCAGCTGTTTTTCACTTTATAAAAAATTTCTCCCCTTTGGTCTTTAGAAATTCCTGTGATTAACATACCATGGTCATCAGTAGTTTTGTAATTATCGTATTGTTCTTGACGTAACTCTTGTGTGATTTCTTTTTCAGCAACTGGTTCATCAAAACTGTAAAGCTTATTTTTCTTTTCTTTACTGTCCATTTTTTCCCATTTGTCTTTTTCCATCCCTGCAATTTCAGGTTTGTCTTCATCAGGAACAATAGCTAATCCATTTTTCCAACTGAATCCTTTTTCACTCACATCAGCACCCCAACCAACGGAATATCCATTCATTATGGCATGCTCAATAATTTCCATCATTTCATCCAGTGGTATATTGTAAATTTCGTCAAGCATCCAATTATCAGGTACCTCTAAAATAAATTCTTCATAAAAAGGATGATGTGAATAGGAACCTATCTCCACGTAGTCATTCATATCCAAATCTAAATGCTCGGCAAAAGATTTTGGAGTATACTCTACTCCTTCATAGGTAAATTTTTCTGGAACTTCACCTAAATAAGCATCCAAAATACCATCAAATCCTTTGTGCCAAGATGGTGAAATTTTTCTGTTTTTATTTTTAATTACCGTTTCTACGTAGTTATTTAACAGTAAATCCATTTCTCCATGCACGTGATTATCCTCACCGTATTGAAGACCGGTATAGGCTTCTTCAGGAACAGCACCAAAAGTTTCAAAAACAAAAGTTACATCATGAAAAGCGCCTCCGCCTCCAAAGTTGAGGTTACCATGCCAACGAACAGTACTTACGGCTTTAGTACTGTATGCATTACGAACAGCAAACATTTCAGATAAATCAATTTCACCCTTTCCTGTTCTAATAAGTTCGGTTTCTAAGAAACTGATAGTACTAAAACTCCAACATGTTCCAGAGCGATTTTGATTTTTTACAGAAGTGGTTGGGATATCTTTTACTACGGTAAATTCATATCCGGTTTTCTTTTCTTCTTTATCTTTTTTCTTTTTTGCTATTGCTGGAAGCGTGATAGCAAAGGCTAAAAAAATAAAAGCCATTTTTTGAATATTTCTCATTGTTTAAATATGTTGTAAGTATTAATATTGTTCTCTTTCATTTGGGAAATCACCCGTTTTAACATCTTTGATATACGCTTGTACTGATCCTTTAATTTCTTCGCTTAAATTATGATATCTCCTTAAAAAGCGAGGTGAAAATTTTTGTGTAATGCCTAACATATCATGGAGCACCAAAACTTGTCCATCAACTTTTTGACCAGCCCCAATACCAATTACAGGTATTTTTACTGTTTGTTGAACTTTGGCTGCCAAATCAGCAGGTATTTTCTCCAAAACTAAGGCAAAACAGCCTGCTTTTTCAAGAGATATAGCGTCTTGTACCAGTTGTTCAGCTTCAGCTTCATCTTTAGCTCTTACCACGTAGGTGCCAAACTTGTGTATTGATTGTGGCGTTAAACCTAAATGACCCATAACCGGAATACCGGCAGAGAGAATCCTGTTAATAGATTCAAGAATTTCTGCACCACCCTCCATCTTTATGGCATTTGCAGCACTTTCTTTCATAATACGGATAGAAGATGATAGTGCTTCTTTACTGTTGCCTTGATAGGTTCCAAAAGGTAAATCTACCACTACTAATGCTCGCTCTACTCCTCTCATTACACTTGAGGCATGGTAAATCATTTGATCAAGAGTTATAGGCAATGTAGTCTTGTGACCAGCTATAACATTGGAAGCAGAATCCCCCACTAATATAACATCAATTCCTGCATTATCTAGTAAGGTGGCCATTGAAAAATCATAGGCTGTTAACATAGATATTTTTTCACCCCGGAGTTTCATTTCATTTAACACATGAGTGGTGATTTTGCGGTAATTAGATTCTAAATATGCTGACATAATTTTCGAGTTTATAAATAACAAAATTACAATTATTTTCTATAACTGAGCATTTTATTTCACAATGAAGAATATATATATATCACTATCAATCGGTTATTTTTATGCTTCACATACTCTTGCATATAAATATTTTAAAGCCTATTCATTATAATAATGCTTACATTTACCGTCCAAAAGTTAAAATATTAAATAAACTCATAAATTTTTTACACAGAGAATTATAAGTATCGTAATAAGTTTTAAATTAAAATCAGAAAGATGAAAAAATTAATTGCAGAATTTATTGGAACATTATGGTTGGTATTGGGTGGTTGCGGAAGCGCTGTTATTGCTGCAGGATACCCTGAATTAGGAATTGGTTTTGTAGGCGTTGCTTTGGCCTTTGGTTTAACGGTGTTGACCATGGTATATGCTATTGGGCATATTTCTGGCGCACATCTTAACCCAGCAGTGTCTATTGGTTTATGGATGGGTGGCAGATTTGATAAAAAAGAACTTCTTCCTTATATCGCTGCTCAAGTATTGGGTGGTATTGCCGGAGCCTCTATTCTTTATGTAATAGCTAGCGGAAAAGCAGGATTTGAGTTAAATGGTTTTGCCTCAAACGGATATGGAGAACATTCTCCTGATGGTTATAGTATGACCGCAGCCTTAGTTACCGAAGTAGTAATGACCTTTATGTTTTTAATTATTATTTTAGGAGCTACACACTCTAAAGCACCTAAAGGATTAGCCGGATTGGCTATTGGTTTGGGATTAACATTAATACACCTGATCAGTATTCCCGTAACGAACACTTCTGTAAATCCAGCTAGAAGTACTAGCCAGGCTATTTTTGAAGGTGGATGGGCACTTGATCAACTGTGGCTATTTTGGGTGGCTCCAATTGTTGGTGCAATGATTGCGGGCCTCTTGTATAAGTACCTATCTCCTGAGGAATAGTTATAATTTATGTTAAAGCCGTCGGTTTTATATGATTTTTTACTAATTTTAAGCCCTAATTATAAAGAAAAAACTATGAGGATTACATTCAATGAACTACGTAAAATAAAAGACAGCTTACCAGATGGTAGTATGCATAAAATCGCTGAAGAATTAGATATGTCGGTTGAGACTGTACGAAACTATTTTGGGGGTACTAATTATGACAATGGTGAAGCTGTTGGTTTAAGCATTGAACAAGGACCTGATGGTGGAATTGTAGATATCGCAGACGAAACCATTTTAAACAAAGCCAAGGGTCTCTTGGTGCACGCGTAAAAAAAAGAATTACTTAACAAATAACATAAGCTTTTTTGGGAAAAATAAGTTTTTATTTTTCCCAAAAGGGCTTTTATTATGATATTTTAAAGCACAATAAACATAAACATTAAATAAAAACTCAAATGATAAAACTCAAAAAAATCACATTTTTATTCCTATTATTTACTTTTGTTTTTACTTCCTGTGAAGAAGATGATCCCAAGCCACAAGAAGATACTATTACCGAGAGAGCAAATGTTGAAGGGAGTGTAAACCTTTTTGATCAATTTGGTAATATTGAGGCTAAAGATAGAATGACAGTGATTATGGATGGGGGAAGTCCTTTTGTGTATTTTAGTGAAACAGAAAAAGATGGTGCTTTTATTGTTCCTAATGTGAATTATCATCCTAATTACACAATAATTTATGAAAAAACAGATTATGGTACTTATAAATCCTTTCATTTTAATCACGAATATACTGGAGGAACAGGGCAAATTACAGCAGTTCCTAATTTGAGCAGATTGTCTAGTACTTATTCTACCAGCTTAAGCATAGAGGTGAGAAGTGATACTGTATTTTTTGATCTTGGAGCACATTTAGCAAAGGGTAGAAGTAATACTCGCTTGATTAGGTTTCTTTTTCACACTATTGCTGAAATTAGTCATGAAACTTTTGCTCTTTACACCAATAAAATAGGTATATATCATCCAAAAGAAATGTATACTTTTACAAAAGAACAATTGGAAGAAATTGGATTGGTATCTGGTACAAAATATTGGGTTCAGGCATACGGAGACTCCTACTATAGTAATAACTACACTGATGTTGATGGTGTTCATTTACCCAATTTAGGTCTTCCTTCCGAAGGAAGTGTACCAACTGATAGTTTCTATATGCCTTAATTGGTAAGATATAGAGCTTAGGAAGCTTTATTATTAGCTATGATTTTATAAACTTTATCACCCCGCCTAACTAATTCATGGGTTTTAAAAGAAACGGATTGTCCTTTTGTAGCCATATCCACACTTTTTAGATCTACTCTTATTTCATCAATAACATCTTCATAAACCCCAGTTGTAGGGCCAATAATGTTTATCTCATCACCGATCTCTAAATTGTTGGTTTCTATTTTAAGTTCCACAACACCAATCTTGGTGAAATAATTACTCACACTACCTAAAAAGAGCTTCTTTTTGGTGGCTTGGTTGCCATATCGTTCGGTCCATTCACCGGTTTTGCGGCCTAAATAATAACCATCCCAAAAACCACGGTTATATACAGAATCTAGTTCGGTATCCCATTGGGTTATTTTTTCATCGGTATAATTGCCTTCTATCCAAGCAGTAGCTGCTTCTCGGTATACTTGGGTTACCTTTTTTACATATTCTGGTGAGCGACCACGACCTTCAATTTTTAAAACTCGGACTCCTGCGTCTAAAATGCGATCGAGAAAACCTACTGTTTTTAAGTCTTTTGGCGACATAATATATTCATTGTCAACTTCCAGCTCAATGCCACCGTCTTTATCTTTTACATGGTAGGGTCGTCTGCAGGGTTGTAAACACGCTCCTCTATTTGCTGAACTATTCATATTATCTAAACTCAAATAGCATTTTCCTGAAACCGCCATACATAAAGCTCCGTGTGCGAAAATTTCAATCTGAATAAGTTGTCCAGAAGGGCCTTTTAATTGTTCTTTTTCAATAGTATCGGTTATGGCTTTAACCTGATCTAAATTTAATTCACGAGCAGTAACCATTACATCAGAAAACATACTGTAAAACTTAACGGCTTCAATATTGGTGATATTGGTTTGTGTAGACATATGTATTTCCATGCCTTTTGAAAAAGCATAGTGAATAACACTTTGATCAGAAGCAATAATTGCAGTGATTCCGTTTTCTTTGGCTGCATCAATCACTTTTTTCATTTCATCTAATTCGCTATCATAAACCACTGTATTCAGTGTTATATAGGTTCTGATATTGTTGCTTTTACAGATTTCTGATATTTTTACAAGATCGTCCAAACCAAAGTTTTTAGATGATTTTGATCGCATATTGAGCTTGCCAATACCAAAATA
>JAOZUW010000099.1:5502-10728 GCA_029938465.1 Bacteroidales bacterium
TTTTAATCAGAGGTGATTTGTTTAATCCAGAGCTTAATTCTTTCTAATGAAAGTTCAGCCTGTTGATCTTCATCAAGAGCAAGGCCTACAAAAAAACCACCTTCTTGAGCTTCAGATTCTTCATGATCATACCCTTTTACCGGCCAACGACCAATGATTTTTGCTCCTCGTTGTTTGATTTGTTCATGAATAACAGCCATACCATCTACAAAATGTTGTGGCCATCTTATTTGATCCCCCAAACCAAAAAGGGCAACAGTTTTATTGTTTATTCCCACCTTATCAAGCATTTTCATAAAGTTAGGCCAAGGATCTTGATTTTCACTACTATCCCAAGTGGAGGTGCCTACAGTAGAACATCCTAAAATATAGTTTTTGTATGATTGTAAATCATCCAGACTTACTTCATTTATAGGTTTTGCTTCAATATTGCCCATTTGTTTGGCAATAGTTTTGGCACTTTTTTCTACATTTCCTGCAGTGGGCCAATACATTAAGATCGTTTTTTCCATAGTTAAAAAGGATTATTATAATAATGTAAAGATAGAAAAAAATATGAACATATCAATAGAGAAAGACTTTTCTCACGTCATAATATTTTATTATCGTAAACCCTTAACGCGAGGTATACCAGCAATAAATTCTTTTAGGTAAAAAGGTTCAAAATATGCCAGGTCTTCAAAGTTTTTATCCTGAAATTTCTTTTCTGATAAAACCATCATTCCTCGGGCTGAGCATAGTATTTCAGAATAAATAGTAATATCAATTCTGTTTTTGAAAAGCGCTTTAGTTTTCTCACAACCATCACCCGTAAGTATTAAAGAACGTCCGGTTTTAGTAAAAGAATCTTCGTTTAATATGTGCGGTGCTATCTTACTTTGCTCTTCCATATTAATATCATAAAAAGCAGAGTAAACTTCCATACGTCTAGCATCGATCATGGGGGAGAACCAAACCTTTTCATCTATTTTTTCAATTAGCTTGTCTTTGGCAAATTGTGCCATGGCATTTAATGTACTAATACCAATCAATGGTTTATCTAAACTATAGCATAATCCTTTAGCTGTACTCATGCCAATTCGTAATCCAGTATAAGAACCAGGCCCCTGGCTTACAGCAACAGCATCAATATCTTTGAGCAACATCTGTGCTTCTTTAATAACCTCCTGCACAAAGAGGGTGAGCACCTCTGCATGAACATTTTTTTCGTTAAGTTCACGCAATGCTAGTAGCTTACCATCTTTTGCTAAAGCTACTGAACAAACCTGTGTAGCTGTTTCGATGTTAAGAATAATTGCCATGTATTCTGATTAGCCTTTAATGTATTTTTTAATTTTTTTATCTCCTAACCAAACCACTTCTGTGGTTTCTATATCAGTCATTTGTAGATTAACCTGATAAAAAATCACCTTCTCTTTTTTGTAACTATCAATGATAGAAGAAATATCACCCTGAAGCATATAATCAGCGCCAATTTCTTGCCCCCATTTTTTTATGGATGCTTCTGTAGAATAATCTTGTTGCTGACCTCTTTCTTTTCGTATTTCGTCGCGTTTTGCCCCTCCAGAAACTAAGCGTACACGTCCACTATTGATAAAAGCTTTTTCTAAATCACGAATAAAAGTTTCGCTCTGAATGTGCTCATCAGTATTATTGCTAACAAAACCTACAATAATAACGGGTTTTTGTCCAGGGTTTTTTTGTTCGAAATTCAACAGCCAAGCTTCTCCTAAGGACTGTTCAATCATAGCAGCAGAAGTTTGCTGAGAATCGGTGTCATTCCAACGGCCGCTCAAATCAATGGTAGTATCTTCGGAAACTCTGGTAACACTACGCGTTCCACAAGCAGTAGTAAGTATGGATAATATAATAACCAAACTAATAGATTTTAATGTGATTTTTAACATGTTGCGTTTTTTAAATTTTTAGTTGAGCAAAGATACTGAAATTTGATAAGGCTAAAGAGATGCTGTTTAAAAAAATAAAAGGCTTTGTATAAATCTATGCTCAAACTTCTTAATTTTGACTTTTTTAATCAAGAAAAACAATATTGAAACTTATGAATAAACCCACACTATTAATTTTGGCAGCTGGAATAGGAAGTCGCTACGGAGGATTAAAACAATTAGATAAAGTTGGTCCCGGAGGAGAAGCTATTATTGACTATAGTATTTACGATGCTATTGAAGCTGGTTTTGGCAAGGTGGTTTTTGTGATAAGGAAAAGCATAGAGGCTGATTTTAAAGAGTTTATAGGTAATAAGCTAGATGGTAAAATTGAAGTAGAATATGTGTTTCAAGAGTTAGATAAAATACCTGATGGCATTGCCGTAAACCCAGATAGAAAAAAGCCTTATGGCACTGGTCATGCTGTTTTAATGGCTGCCGAGAGTATATTTGAAAACTTTGTTGTGATTAATGCTGATGACTTTTATGGTCGCGATGCTTTTCGTACAAGTGCAAATTATTTAAAGAATTTAGATTCTAAATCTAGTGATAATTGTATGGTTGGATACCAAATAAAAAACACCTTATCTGATAATGGATATGTATCACGTGGCCAATGCACTTCTGACGAAAATAATTATTTGATTGATGTAATTGAGCGTACGCATATTGAAAAAACCGAAAAAGGTATTTTCTTTGAGACCGCTCAAAAAGAACAAGTAAAACTAGATGAAAACGCTTTAGTTAGTATGAACTTTTGGGGGTTTACACCTCAATTTTTTCAGGAATTAAAAACACGCTTCCCTTTATTTTTAGAAACCAATAAAAACGAATTAAAAGCAGAGTTTTTTATTCCAACAGTGGTTAATGAAATTATTGATGAAAAAATTGGGAGAACAAAAGTATTGTCATCTGATTCTGCTTGGTTTGGTGTAACTTATCAAGAGGATCGCCCAGTGGTTGTTGAAAGTATCAGGGAATTGATAAGAAATGGTGAATATCCAGAAAAATTGTGGTAGTCATTAAAAACTTTCATTTTCTCTGAATTAATAACAATAAATGCTACTATTATGCAAAGTCAAAAACTAAAAGATATATTTCAACAATTTATTTGTATTGGTGAATTTGAGCATGTTAAAACATTGGTTTCTGGTTATATTAATGAAACATATTTAATCAAAACGCTTAGTGATAGTGACCCAGATTATGTGCTTCAAAAATTGAATCATCATGTATTTCCTAATATTCCTGAATTGATGAATAATAAGGTAAAGGTAGCACAGTATTTAGAAAAAAAGGAGTTGAAAAACCAAATTAACCTTCAATTTTTTCCTGTAGAATCGGGTCTCTATTATTATCATGACAAATCAGGAGATTACTGGAATTTATTAGAATATATAGCTGATTCTAAGGTGCTTGAAAAAACAGAAAATGTAAAACAAGCAAAAGAAGCAGGGAAAGCTTTTGGCCATTTTATTAAACTATTAGATGAATTTCCAGCTGAGAATTTGTATGAAATTATTAAGGATTTTCACAAAATGTCTTTCCGGTATCAACAGTTCGATGAAGCCTTAAAAGGAGCCTCTTCTGAGAGGAAAGAAAAAGCCAAAAAATGGATTGCACAAGTTTTGGAGAGTAGAGAAGAAATGCAAGAACTGGAGAGGCTTTATGAACAAGGTGAAATACCCCAGCGTGTAACACATAATGACACAAAGCTTTCTAATATTTTATTTGACCAACAGGATCATGCTATTTGTGTTATCGATTGGGATACTCTAATGCCGGGAATAGTTCATTATGATTTTGGCGATAGCGTTAGAACGATTTGCAGCTTTGTTTCTGAGGATGAGTCTAATTTGGATTTAGTAGGTTTTAATAAGGATTATTATAAGGCCTATCGTGATGGTTTTCTTAGTAAAATGGAAGAAAAGCTAAGTAAAAGAGAAATAGAATTACTCCCTTTAGCCGGACCTACAATTACCTTTATTATGGGTTTAAGAATACTTACAGATTATTTAAATGGTGATGTTTATTATAAAATAAAATATCCTGAACATAATTTGCATAGAGCATCTAATCAGTTAACATTAGTGAAGTGTATGCAAAAGGCCTTAAGCGAGAATAAGCTCTAGTAATACTTTTGGGTTTTAATAATCAGAAAAGGATTTTACAAATCGTTTTAATGGTGTTTTTCTTTATATTTGTTTTTTTATAAACTCATATAAACTTGCATAATGAGGAACACAAGCTATTCAAATTTTCAATTATTATGGCTGGTAGTGCTAAGGGTTGCCATAGGCTGGCATTTTTTGTACGAAGGATTAGTTAAGCTCTCTGATCCGGTTTGGACCAGTTATGGTTATTTAATGGATTCAAAAGGTTTTCTTCAAGGGTTTTTTCAATTTCTGGGTCGTAGTCCTGAAATATTGAATGTTGTAGATTTCTTAAACATTTGGGGGCTTATTTTGATAGGAGTTTCATTAATACTAGGCCTCTTTTCTCGCATTGCTATTATAGGAGCCATAGCACTGCTTTCGTTATACTATTTATCGCATCCTGCTATTATTGGATTGCAATCTTCTCTTTCAACCGAAGGCAGTTATTTTATTATAAATAAAACACTAATCGAGCTTTTTGCTTTAATGGTACTTTTCGTGTTTCCAAATAGTACAAAAATAGGAATTGATAGGTTGATCTTTAAAAAAACAGAACAATAGAATTTAGCAATATGAAACGACGCGATTTACTAAAAGGACTTGCTACATTACCCATTTTGGGTGTTGTGGGTTATGGTTGGCATAAAAAACAACAGCACGAAACTCTTTTAATAAAAAACAAACCCAATACCATTAATTTAAATGCTTATAATCCTATAATTGAAAAAGAGATTCCTGAAGGAAAAACACTAAGACTAGGAATTATAGGATCAGGCAGTAGGGGTAGGGCTATATTAAAAGATGCTGGTTTCGTTGAACCTAGTACAATTGATCAATGGAAAGAGAATGCTAAAGACAATGAAAATGATAAACGATATAAAGAATATCTCGAACAAGGCAATTTGAATATGGAGCTAGTTGCAGTATGCGATGTTTTTGATATCAATGCAGAGAAAGCTATAAAAGCCGGGGCAAATATTCATCGTGAAGGTACTGAAGGAAAGAGGGGTAATGCTCCTAAAAGATATAAAACATACCAGGAGCTTCTTGCCGTTGATGATATTGATGCGGTAATTATTGCCACACCCGATCATTGGCATGGAACAATAACCATAGCAGCTGCT
>JAOZUW010000021.1:0-16450 GCA_029938465.1 Bacteroidales bacterium
AATATCCGAATAACGAATATCCTTTTATTTTTAGACCATTGATTATCAGCTAATTGCAATGCATTCGCTTTTAATTTAGACAGTGTTTAAATTGAAATAAAACTATCTTAAAAAGTGTTAACTCAATGAATGATTTTTTACTTTTGCGCCTTGAAATGCAAAAAATAACTTAAAAAACAAAGAATCATGTTTATATTAATGGTAGTAATTTTCGTTTTAGGGTATTTAGCGATAGCCTTAGAACATCCAATTAAAGTAGATAAAGCAGCTTCTGCTTTATTGATTGGCGTATTAACTTGGACTGTTTATGCTTTGAATAGTGTTGACATTTTAGCTTTAGGACATAGTTTTGAGTGGAACCATATCATGCACGGCATTGAACTAGGTCCTCTTAATCTTCAAGATATGGCATCACATTTCGTGAAACATGAATTGGGACATCATTTAACTGAAATTTCTGAAATTTTATTCTTCCTTTTAGGGGCAATGACTATTGTTGAAGTAGTTGACCATCATCAAGGATTTAAACTCATCACAGATAAGATCACAACTACAAAAAAGGTGAAATTATTATGGATTTTAGGTTTCCTCACTTTCTTTATGTCAGCTGCTTTAGACAATCTTACTACTACTATTGTAATGGTTACTTTATTGAGAAAACTTATTAGCGACAAGCAAACACGTTGGTTATTCGCTTCTGTTATCGTGCTCTCAGCTAATTCGGGTGGTGCTTGGTCGCCTATTGGTGATGTAACTACAATTATGCTTTGGATTGGTGGTCAAATTACTGCAGGAAATATTATTGCTATGGTTATCATTCCATCATTAGTATCTATGATCGTACCTTTGGGTATTTTATCTTTTACCTTAAAAGGAAATATCAATAGACCCAAACTATCAGAAAATGATTCAAAGAATTTTACTTCTCCAAAAGAGCAAAGATTCATATTATTTTTAGGTGTTGGTGCTTTATTATTTGTTCCTGTTTTCAAGACAACAACTCATTTACCTCCATATATGGGAATGCTTTTAGGCTTAGGTGTTCTATGGGCTGTTACCGAATTAATGCATAAAAACAAAGGTGACGAAGACAAAAGACACCTTTCTGTTATCCACATCTTGAAAAAAGTTGACGTTCCTACAGTGATGTTCTTTCTTGGAATTTTAACTGCAGTTGCTAGTTTACAATCTGCTGGTCACCTTGGTTTATTATCAGGATGGTTAGATGATGTAACTAATAAAAATATCTATGTTATTGATACTGTAATTGGTGTTCTTTCTTCAATCGTTGACAATGTACCTCTTGTTGCAGGTTCAATGGGAATGTATGATATTGCTCACTCAGGTGCTTTTGCTCAAGACGGTGTGTTTTGGGAACTATTGGCTTATACAGCCGGTACAGGAGGTAGTATTTTAATCATTGGTTCAGCTGCCGGTGTTGCTGCTATGGGAATGGAAAAAATTGATTTTATTTGGTATATGAAGAAAATCTCTCTTCTTGCATTGATAGGTTATTTTGCTGGTATTGGTGCTTATTGGGCACAAGAAAAAATTATTGGTGCTGACACAGAAGCTGAAGATAGTAATGTCACTATTATTGAAGAGAAAGCCGAAGGAAAAATCGATGACAAAACGCACATTTTCCTTGATAACGAAATGTTTATCGGTATAAAACATATTACAGAGGGTGCTAAAGAAGAAGGTGGTCATCACTAAAATAGAATAATAAAGCTTTAATAGCTTTCAATATAGCGAAAGGCTATTCCAAATTGGGATAGCCTTTTGTTTTTTCAGTTTTCTATAATCCAAACAGAAATAAAATCCTTCTATGGTTCAATAATAAATATTCTTTCCTCAGGAAGGTAGTATTGAAAATTTGCAAAATACTATCTATTAATTTATTATCGAAGAATCACAAATTCTTATGAAGATTTACATAGAACTAGAGATTTTGAATATTCTCTGATAGCCAAACTATCAATGATCCTATATGTAAATTGTATTTTATTACAAATTGAATGCCTAGCTATATTATATGTTATTAAATGAAAAAAATTATTAATGCAATATTTTAAAAATAAGCTCTCTTAATATTTCAGCATTAGTTAATGATCCAGTTGCTCCCACACCTTTAGCTTTCATTCCTGCTTCGTGGAAATAACCTATTATAGCAGCTATTTTCATAGGAAGATAATTTCTGGAACCCATTTCATATCGATAAACCAAGTTTGGATTTATTCCTAAATGAGAAGCTACACTATTTCTACTTTTATCTTTTAACTGAATATACACTAAAGATTTATAAAAAAATGTATGCAACATAGGGATAATGTTAAAAACAGAATGGTTTTTTTCATCACTAATAAAATATTGAATGATTTTATTGGCTCGCAAAATATCTCTTTCAGATAATGCATCGGTTAAAGCAAAAATATTATAATCTTTACTGATACCTATATTTTGTTCAATCACTTCAGGAGTAATTAAATCTCCTTTCTTTAATGTGATTGTAAGCTTTTCAAATTCATTAGTAATTTTACTTAAATCAGTACCCAAATATTCTCCAAGCAATGCACTTTCTCGTGCATGTATTTTATATCCTTGTTTCTTAATTTGTGTTTCTATCCACTGGGGAATTCTACTATCATACAATTTTTTCGACTCATAATAAACCCCATTTTTAACCAACATTTTGTATAGTTTAGTACGCTTATCCAATTTTTTGTTTTTATAAGCCAATACTAAAATAGTAGATTTTAAAGGTTGGTCTAAATATAATTCTAATTCTCCCAAATTCTTAAGATGCTGCGCTTCCTTTACTATTAAAACCTGATGATTGGCAGACATAGGATAACTTCTAGCCAAACTGATTAGATTACCTACATTTGTATCTAAACCATATACTATAGTTTGGTTAAACTCCTTTTCCATAGCATCTAATATATTTTCTTCTACAAAATTTGTTATGGAATCAATAAAATAAGGTTCTTCTCCTGCTAAAACATAAATAGGGTAATATATTTTGTTTTGCAAATCCTGGATAATCTGATCATACTCTAACTTTGCCATATTATTCTAAATCAAATCTAAGATGTTTTACTGCTGTGCCACTATTTTTAATCTCCAATAAGGCATCTATTCCTATTTGCAAATGTTTCTCGACAAAATTTTTGGTCACTAATTTATCACTACTCGATGTTTTTACTCCTTCGGCAATCATCGGTTGATCTGAAACTAAAAGCAATGCACCTGTGGGTATTTGGTTGTGAAAACCAACTGTAAAAATAGTAGCTGTTTCCATTTCAATGGCCATAGCACGAGTTTCTCTTAAGTATTCTTTAAACTCACTGTCATGTTCCCAAACTCTACGATTAGTAGTATATACGGTTCCTGTCCAGTAATCCATACCTCTGCTGCGAATTATACTCGACAAAGCCCTTTGTAAACTAAAGGCTGGCAAAGCGGGTATTTCAGGTGGAAAATAGTCATCACTGGTACCATCTCCACGAATAGCAGCAATTGGAAGAATAAAATCTCCCAATTTGTTCTTTTTCTTTAAACCACCACATTTACCTAAAAACAAACAGGCACTAGGCTTTACAGCACTTAACAAATCCATAATAGTAGCAGCATTTGGACTTCCCATACTAAAATTTATGATTGTAATATCTCCTGCTGTTGCCGAAGGCATAGCTAAATCTGCACCAATGACCTCTACTTGATTCCATTCAGCAAATAAATCGACATAATTTTGAAAATTTGTCAGTAAAATATACTTACCAAATTCCTTAATTTGCAAACCCGTATATCTTGTAAGCCAATTGCTTACAATATCTTTTTTTGTCTTCATCATTTAATAATTTTACATCCAATACTACCAAGCTCTACCAGAAACACTAATATCCTCCTTGTTTCTGACAAGTTTGCTCCAGTTTTATCATACCTGAGATATGATAAATTCGGGAATGAAAGCGAGGATTATGAAATATTTGAACAAAAATAAAGAAATTGCTTGAATAAAAGTAATTCTCTTATCTTTTTATGGTTCCCAATACTCAAGCATCAAATGATATTGGCCAATTTATTATAGAATTATGCTATCCTATCACCCATGAGGTATACTGCCTTAATACTTTCTTTATCTCCTAGCATCATTAAAGCAAACAAGAAATCTTCAATAGGTATTTTCCCTTGAGTTCGTAGCTTTAATATAGAAGGTTTTTCCGAATTAATAATTAAAAAATCGGCTTCCTTCCCAACTTCAAAATTACCAATTTTATTTTCCAAGCCCAAAGCTTTTGCACCTCCCAAGCTCAAAATATAAAATAAATCCAAAGCTGAAGGTTTAAAATCTTGTAAAGCTGCAATCTCATATGCTGCAGCTGCTGTTCTCAACATAGAAAAACTTGTTCCCCCTCCCACATCGCTGCCCAAAGCCACTGGAATATTCATCAACAAGCTCCTTTGTAAATCAAACAATCCACTACCCAAAAACAGATTAGAAGTTGGACAATGAATTAATGAGGCGTCAGATTTTTTTACCCTATCCCATTCATTATCACTTAAATAAATAGCATGCCCTAATAAAGAATTCTTTCCTAATAAACCATAGTACTCATACACTTCTAAATAATCTTTACGCTCAGGGAATAGTGTTTTTACTTGTACTATCTCCTCCTTGTTTTCCGAAATATGAGTTTGAACAGGAATTTCGGGATATTTTTTCTTTAAATCACCTAATTGCTTTAATTGTTCTCCGGTACTTGTGAGTGCAAAACGTGGGCTTAGGGCATAAGATATACGTTTATATTTATGGTACTTTTCAATGAGGTCAGCAGTTTCTTTGTAGGTGTTGGTGGAGTCTTCCAACAATTCTTCTGGAGCACCTCTATCCATATTTGTTTTGCCACTAATAATACGCATATTTCTTTCGGTAGCTTCCGACATAATACACTCAATAGAATTTTTATGCACACTAGAATATATAGCCGCTGTAGTTGTACCATTACTCAGCATTTCATCAAAAAAAACACTAATATCTTCCTGACAAAAATCCATATCTGCAAATTTGGCTTCATAAGGAAAAGTATATTGATGAAGCCAATCCATTAATTGTGAGCCATATGAGGCCATAACTCCATTCTGTACGGCATGAATATGCCCATCTACAAATCCGGGAATCAAAAGATGGTCACTTTCGTTTAAAAAAGGTAAAACCCCTTGCCATTTATGCCCCAATTCATCAAATGGTCCAATTTCGTGAACCAATCCATCAATCACAACCAATAAACCATCTTCAATAAACTCATACTTCCCCTTATCTAAAAAGTGAAAAATACCTGCTCTTATAGCTATATTACTCCTATTCATATTGAGCTTCTTTTGTCACAAAGTTAATCATTCATATTTAATAGGCCATCCTTTAAAAACAATTGTTCTATGCTATAATCAAACATCTCTCCATCAAACTCAACAATTTGATTCGCTAAGGCTTTATTTGCAGCAGATTTTTCTTTCAAAGCTTCTCCTCTTCTTTGTAGAAAGAAAAAATAATTTGGCTTTAGTATTTTTCGCAAACCTCCCGATTCTACAACCACTACAACATTTTTCGGAAATAAGGAAGCTGTATATTCAAATGCTTTTTTTAAGTATTCATCATTCACTTGCAAGAAAAAAGATTCTGCTGCTCCAGCCGCTAACATACGGGAACTATCTTTATTGGTATCTACCCTATTCTCTAACGAAAGTGAAAAATGTTCATCCTCAAAAATAATTCTATTTGCACTATTTTTGTGAATATGTGGACTAATCTTCAGTGCATAAACTTGGTGATTTGAATTTTTCAGTTTTTTGATTAGGTCACAAGCAAAAGTGGTTTTACCTACATTTTGTCCAGCTCCAGCAATAAGGATTATGTTTTCATAAGAAACCTTTGGAGATGTTTTTAATTTTCGAATCTGATTTATCATACTCATATCATTAAAAGAAAGCTTACAAAGCTACAATTATTCGTCTTATATTTGCTTTCCAAAAATATCAAAAAAGCAACAATATGAAAAAGCTATTTATTTTTTTTACTATCGTATGGATGGGAACTGTGGTTTCATCGTGCAAAGAGAATACAACAAAAACTACTGAAACCAATAACGATGGACTATTAATGGCCACTCTTTTTGTTCAGCAATCATCAGAGTACAAAGCACTTTGCTATCAAGTATATAATTTTGCGCAAACTCGCTTAGATCAAAAAATAGCCCTATATAAAGGAGAAAAAGCATTAGCTGTAATAGTAGATATTGATGAAACTGTTTTAGATAACTCCCCTTTTTCTGCCCGAAGTATTATTAAAAATACAGACTATCCCAAATACTGGGATGAATGGTGCAATAAAGCAGAAGCAAAACCAATTCCGGGTTCACTAGAGTTTTTAAAATATGCTGAGAGCCAAGGTGTAGAGACTTTTTATATCAGCAATAGAAAAATACATCTAACTCCTGCTACTCTAAAAAATCTACAAAACTATGGCTTTCCTTTTGCAGATAGCACTCACCTTTTTCTACGTAATAAAAGTAGCGATAAAGAATTACGCCGAAATTTTGTACGTCAAACTCATGATATTCTTCTTTTCTTTGGCGATAATCTTGGAGATTTTTCTAATGAATTTGATGATAAAGGTACAGCTTTACGTCAGGCCCTAACTGTAAAATATCAAAATGATTTTGGTGAAGAGTATATGGTACTCCCTAATCCTACGTACGGCACATGGATGAATGCTTTAAAAGAAAATATTGCCAAAACAGCTGATATGGATTCCGTTTACAAAAGCAAGCTTATCGATTTTTAATGTGCGCTTTGTGTTGAACTTGTTTAAAGTTAGTTCCATAGCAATAGGCGAAAGTATACCCAACACAATAAATATCACATTTTTTTGTTTCTATAGTACATCAAAAAAAATGATATAAAGAAATACTAAGATTTTATGATTAAACCTTTTTACAATTTTTAAATCAAATTATCAACAATCAAAAACTTTAGTATTATGAAAAAATTAAATTTATTGCTCAGCATAGCTGTTCTAATCAGTATTGTTTTTCTCTCCTCCTGCGAGAAAGAGAAACAAGAAAACCCACAAACTTTAACAGAAAAATCAGCTCAAGATCAAGCTATTACCGATGTTTTATGGCATTCTATAGATTCTGATATTGATTTAGCCAGTAGTTTGATGGAATCTAATCATTTTAAATCGGTAGAGGATACTTGTCCTTTGATTATCGTTGATCATCCGGATAGTACGTTTTTCCCTCGTACCATTGTAATTGATTATGGTGATAACTACTGCGAAACAGCCAATGGCCTACAAAAGAAAGGGAAAATAATCATCACTATAAGTAATCATTTAGCATTATTAGGCTCTACCAGAACCATCACTTTAGAGAATTTTTATATAAACAACCACCATATTGAAGGTGAGAAAACCTTAACCAATAAAGGTCTTAATAGCGATAGCAATATGAATTTTGATGTAGATTTAATAAATGGTAAAATCACTTTTCCTGATGGAGGAACAGCCCTGAGAACCATGAATCACAATCGTGAATGGACAGAAGGTATTGAAAGCATTGCATATTGGTGGGATAACGAATGGTTAATAAGAGGTACAGCCAGTGGAACTAACCGCGATGGAGTGATTTATAATAATGAAATTACAACACCAATTTTGGTAAAAGCTACTTGCCACTTTCCCGTTTCTGGCACTATCGACATCAATATCACTGATATAGGCACTCCTATCTTAGATTATGGTGATGGCAGTTGCGATAATATTGCCACAATTACATTTGGCGATCAAGTTTGGGAAATAGAACTAGGACATTAACCACACAACTCCATAAAAAATAAAAGCCATCCTTACAAAAAGGATGGCTTTTTTATTTCCATTACTCTTGATCTTCAATATCTAAAGATTGTAAAAAAGTAATGCTTTTTTGTATTTCATCGTGCATCAACTTATCATTTTCTACAAAATCAACATTTTGACGATAAGCAGCTACAAAATCCTCAATAACAGGGCTGGATTTAGCTGGACGACGAAACTCCAATGCCTGAGCTGCATTAAATAATTCTATAGCCAAAATCCGCATTGTATTCTCCACTATTTTATAAGTTTTAGTCGCTGCATTAGCGCCCATACTCACATGATCTTCTTGTCCTTGTGAAGATGTAATGGAATCGGATGAAGCTGGCATAGTCAGTTGCTTACTTTGACTTACTATAGAAGCGGCTGTATATTGTGGAATCATAAAACCAGAGTTCAATCCCGGTTTTGCTACTAAGAACGACGGTAACTCACGTTGCCCAGATATTAGTTTATATGTTCTTCTTTCAGAAATACTACCCAATTCAGCCAAAGCCAAGCCTAATGTATCTAATGCCAAAGCCAAAGGTTGTCCATGAAAATTTCCTGCTGAGATAATTAAATCATCATCTGGGAAAATATTAGGATTATCGGTTGTACTATTAATTTCTATTTCTACCACTCTAGTTACATAATCAATAGCATCTTTTGAAGCACCGTGAACCTGAGGCATACAGCGGAAACTATATGGATCTTGCACATGAACTTTAGGCCGGTCAATAAGTTCACTACCTTCTAATAGCTCCCTAATATTACTAGCAGTTTGAATTTGCCCATTATGTGCCCGTATTTCATGTACTTTAGGATGAAAAGGTTCAATTCGTCCATCATAGGCATCTAAAGAAATAGCTCCAATAAAATCGGCAAAAAAGCTGATATTACTCGTTTGAATAAGCTCCCAAACTGCGTAAGCACTCATAAACTGAGTTCCATTTAACAGAGCCAATCCTTCCTTCGATTGTAACTCAATGGGTAACCATCCAAATTCTTTATTAATCTGTTCTGCTGTTTTTAATTCGTCATTATGAATAGCTTTGCCTAGGCCAATAATTGGTAAAGACAAATGCGCCAATGGAGATAAATCACCAGAAGCTCCCAAAGAACCTTGCTGATATACAATAGGATAAATATCATTATTGAAAAAATCAACTAAACGTTGAACAGTAACCAGTTGAACACCAGAATTACCATAGGACAAAGATTGTATTTTCAGAAAAATCATTATTTTAACTATTTCTAAATCTACCTCTTCACCTGTGCCACAGGCATGTGACATAACTAAGTTTTTTTGCAAATTTCCTAAATCTTCTTTAGAAATGGAATGCTTATAGAGAGATCCGAAACCAGTATTTATTCCATAAATTGGCCCTTTATGTGTCTCCATTTTCTTATCAAGGTAAGTACGGCATTTTTCAATATTACCAATAGCTTCTTCTGATAATTCCAATTTAGCACCACTATAGATAATGTTCTTTATAGTATTAATGCTAATTCTTTCACTTGATATATAATGCTTGCTCATTTTATTTTTTATTTTCTATTCCTAATTTTTATAATCTAAAGAACTTTTAAGAAAAATGGTTAATCAATTCCTCTAGTTTCATCTCTTTTTGTTCTCCTGTTTCCATGTTTTTAATTGACAGTTTTTGATTCTGCATTTCTTCTTCACCTACCATAACCACAAATGGAACCTTTAAACTATTTGCATATTTCATTTGTTTTTTCATCTTAGCAGATTCAGGATATATCTCAGAATTAACACCTTTTTTTCGAAGTGCCGCAATTAAAGGCAAACAATATCTTTCTTCTACTGAACCAAAATTCACAAAAAGAACCTGTAGTGCATCTTGTTTAAGCTTTGGGAATAAATCTAATTCTTTTAGCACATCATAAATACGATCGGCACCATAAGAAATTCCAACTCCACTCACATCTGGCATACCAAAAATTCCAGTTAAATCGTCATAACGACCACCACCAGTGACACTTCCAATCTGCACATCCTTGGCTTTTACTTCAAATATTGTTCCTGTATAATAATTTAAACCTCGAGCTAATGTCAAATCTAATTCCAATTCATTATGTATTTCTAAACCTTTAAGCAGAGAAAATATTGTTGTCATCTCTTCCACACCTTTAAGACCTACTTCACTGGTTTTTAGCAGTTCTTTTAGCTTCTCAAGTTTCTCATGATTAGTGCCTTGCAAATGAATTATAGGTTGCAATTGTTCAATAGCTTTTTCCGAAACACCTTTAGCTGCCATTTCCTTATTTACACCTTCTGCACCAATTTTATCCAATTTATCAATAGCTACTGTAATATCAATAATTTTATCCAACTCCCCTACCAGCTCTGCTATACCACTTAGTATTTTGCGGTTATTCAACTTTATGGAAACTGCTATATTAAAATCAGTGAAGATATCATCGGTTAACTGAACTAAATCTACCTCATTGAGTAATGATTCACTACCAATCATATCAGCATCACATTGATAAAACTCACGATACCTCCCCTTTTGAGGGCGATCTGCTCGCCATACTGGTTGTATTTGATATCGCTTAAATGGAAAGGTAAGATCATTACGATGTTGTACTACAAAACGAGCAAAAGGAACTGTTAAGTCATAACGTAATCCTTTTTCACTTATCTTGTTGGTAAGTTTTGCACTATTCAACTCCTGTAGTTGTTCGGGGCGAACTTTCGATAAAAAATCTCCTGAATTTAAGATTTTAAATAAGAGCTTATCTCCTTCTTCACCATATTTCCCCATTAAAGTAGAAAGATTCTCCATTGCAGGAGTTTCTATTGCATTAAAACCGTAAAGCTTAAAATATTTCTTTATCGTATCGAAAATATAATTGCGATTCGCCATTTCCGAGGGAATAAAATCTCTTGTACCCTTAGGAATTGCAGGTTTTTGTTTTACCATTGATTTTTCATTTCTTTATTTTGGCGAAATTACAAAATTCCACATAATAAAGATCAAAATCCATGATCCAAAAGAAATAAAAAATGTAAAAAAAATTTAAACTACCACAAAGAAGGCTAATAGTACATCTACTATTTTGTAAGCTCTCTAAAAATCAGCTCCAAATCATTTTCCTTTTTATTCATACTTAATATTTGAATATTTGACTTAACAGCCCATTGAAAAATATCTTGTCTCACATCTTTATCATTAGCATAAGTGATCTCCAGAAGTAATTCTTTCGGTGTGCTCACATCCAAGATTCCTGCTATCTTTTTCAATTCATCAATAGATGTTTTTTTATCAATCTCGATAACGATCAATTCTTTATTACCTAATAATTTACCCAGATTTTCAGTTTTATCATCCGCAATTACTTTTCCTTGATGAATGATAATAACTCTATCACAAATAGCCTCTACTTCTTGCATAATATGAGTAGAAAACAATACCGTTTTTTCTTTGCCAACACTCTTGATTAGCTCCCGTATTTCAACCAACTGATTAGGATCTAAACCGGTAGTAGGTTCATCTAAAATTAAAATCTCAGGCTCATGTATTAAAGCTTGTGCTAATCCAACCCTCTGCCTATAGCCTTTAGAAAGAGCTCCTATTTTTTTATTTTGCTCTATTTGCAATCCTGTTTGATCAATAACTTTATCAATAGCTTTTTTTATATCACCTTTCATTTTATATATTCCAGCTATATAATTTAGATATTCTCTAACATACATATCAGTATATAAGGGATTATGTTCTGGCAAATATCCTATCTTGGCTTTTACCAATTCCGGCTGCTCCATTACATCTAATCCTTGAACTTTTGCCAAACCACTACTGGGCGGTAAAAAACAGCTGATTATTTTCATTATTGTAGATTTTCCAGCACCATTGGGACCCAAAAGACCTGTAATTTCTCCCTTAGTGATACTCAAACTAACATTATCCAGCGCTTTCTGCTTCCCGTATAATTTGCTAATATTTTGAAGTTCAATAGACATCTTATTATTTTTGATGGCGAAAATACAATATTTTAAGAGAAATCTTGATTCTAAAATGTGAATAAAAATAAATAGCTTATCCCTTATAATTTTATAAATTTGTCTCCACTCTTATGGAAAGAAAAACATATTTTGTCGATCTGATTTTGCCTTTGCCAGTTCCTGGTACATTTACCTATCGTGTACCTTTTGAGTTTAACGATTGGTTAAAAGTTGGTATACGGGTGGTAGTACAATTTGGAAGTCGAAAAGTGTATGCTGCCATAGTAAAGGAAATCCATGAGAGGATTCCACAAGACTATACTCCTAAATATATTCTAGCTATCCTCGATTCGGAAGCGATTGTTTACCCCGATCAATTGAAGATGTGGGAATGGATGTCACACTATTATCTTTCCTCTATTGGCGAAGTAATGAATGCAGCTTTGCCTTCAGCTTTTAAACTGAGTAGCGAATCGAAACTACTACTCAATCCAAGCTTTCAGCTAGGAGAAATAACGCTCAATGAGAAAGAGGAACTAATCTTAATAGCCTTACAAAATCAAGATTCAATAAGCCTTTCGCAAGCAGCTGATATTACTGATCAAAAAAAAGTCTTCCCTATTATTAAAGGATTAATAGAAAAAGGAATGCTTTTGATGGAAGAAGAATTACAAGAGAAATACAAAGCAAAGAAACAATCTCTAATTCAACTCAATAAAGAATATAATTCAGAAGAATCCATAAGAAATCTATTCGAGATTCTGGAAAAAAAGGCATACAAACAGTTAGAAGTTGTGATGGCCTATTTGCATTTAGCACAACGAGAAGGCAAAACAGATGCTATCATCCGAAAAAAAGCAGTTCTATCACAACTTGATAATGGAACTGCCGCTTTAAAAGCTTTAGAGAAAAAAGGAGTCTTTCGCATCTTCGAACAAAATATCAGCAGACTAAAAGATGTGGCAAAAACCAAAAAGATAGAAGATATCATATTTAGTAATGCACAGCAAAAAGCTATGGATGAGCTTCAAAGCATTCTAATAGAAAAAACAACTTGTCTGCTACATGGCATAACAGGAAGTGGGAAGACCGAAATATATATAAAAGCCATGGCTGAAGTGGTAAATGAAGGCAAACAAGTTCTGTATTTACTACCAGAAATAGCGCTCACTTCGCAGATAGTAAACCGTTTACGACTTTATTTTGGTGAAAAAGTAGGGGTATATCATTCTCGGTATAATATTCATGAAAGAGTAGAAATATGGAATAAAGTGCTACAAGAAAAAGAAGGTGAAATGTCATACCAAATTATTCTTTCCGCACGTTCAGGAATATTTTTACCTTTTAAAAACTTAGGTCTTATTATTGTTGATGAAGAGCACGATTCCTCCTATAAGCAATTCGATCCGGCACCGCGTTACCATGCACGTGATATGGCTTTGGTATTGGCACAACAGCATCAAGCAAAAGTTATTCTAGGTTCAGCTACACCTGCGGTAGAAACATTTTATAATGCACGTTCTGGAAAATTTGGTTTAGTGAACCTTAAAGAAAGGTATGGTGAAGGTCGTTTACCAGAAATTTTAATTGGTGATTTAAAAAATGAAACCAGAAGAAAAACCATGAATGGTCATTTTTCTACTTTTTTAATCAACCATATAAAAGCCGCACTAGAGAGAAAAGAACAAATTATTCTATTTCAAAATCGTAGGGGCTTTGCTCCCCGTTTGGAATGCGAACAATGTAATTGGATCCCACAATGTCCTAACTGTGATGTGAGTTTGGTTTATCATAAAAACCAAAATCGTTTACGTTGTCACATTTGTGGATACTCTACTCATCTAATTCACAAATGTAGCGATTGCGGCAGTGATGAGGTTAGAATGAAAGGTTTTGGCACAGAAAAGATAGAAGAAGACCTAGGAATAATGTTACCTGAAGCTCGTATAAAGAGATTAGATCTAGATACTACAAGAGCGAAAAATGCCTACGAAAATATTTTTGAAAGTTTTACCGACCATCAAATAGATATCTTAGTAGGTACACAAATGGTAACAAAAGGATTAGATTTTGAAAATGTAAGTGTTGTAGGAGTTCTTAATGCAGACAATATGATTAATTTTCCAGATTTTAGAGCCTTCGAACGTAGTTTCCAAATGTTGGTTCAAGTAAGTGGTCGTGCTGGTCGCAAAAAAAAGAAAGGCAAAGTTATTATTCAATCCTTTAACCCATACCACTCAGTTATTCAATATGTTATGAATAATGATTATCAAAAAATGTATGATACACAAATACTCGAAAGACGCAATTTTAAATACCCCCCATTTTATCGTTTAATAAAGTTCTCACTTAGGCATAAAGATTATAGAGAGTTAAATAATGCTGCTGCTGATTTTGCCCAACTATTGCGAGAAAAATTTGGTGCTAGAGTATTAGGCCCTGAATATCCTATGGTAGCTAAAATAAGAGGCTACTTCTTAAAAGAAGTATTATTAAAACTTGAAAAAGGCTTTAAAACGGATCATAGCCGTAAAGAAATAAAAACCATCATCGATACTTTTAATAGCGGGAAACAATATAAAGCTATACGTATAATAATTGACGTGGATCCTATGTGATTTTTTAAATAAAAAATCTCTAATTAAAGCATTTTTATCTAATGAGTAATCGCAAAAAGATACTAACAAAAACGCAAAGTTATTAACATTCCACTCTTGATATCTGATTACATCTTCCATTATTTTACATTGATAATTTACTAGTTTTACTGCAATATTTCAAATATACACATTGAAATTGTTTATTGGGGGCATAGAAGTAAAAGGAATAATCTATTGATTTTAGTTAAAAAGATTGCCTGGCGGAGCTTGGCAAACAAATAACCTAATATGGTATTACTCTAAATACGCCATATTAGGTTCAACAAAATACCCAGATGAGTCGATAGTAAGATCCTATTTCTACTGACAGCTAACTTTAAACAAGTTCATACAAAACTATTTTATTATGAAGAAGTTTAGATTTACTATTCTGTTAACTGCCTTTTTCGCTATTATCCTCTCATCAATATCTATGGCGAACCCTATTGGGCCTGAAAAAGCAAAATTATTAGCTACAAATTTTTATTTGGGGAAAACTAACAATAATAGCTTTCAACCAAAGACTATTTTAATTCTATCGGAAACAGTTAAGGAAGAAGATGAGAATTTGTTTTACATTTTTAATGTAGCAGGTAAAAAAGCTTTTATTATGATTGCTGCAGATGATGATGCCTACCCTATTCTGGCATATTCTTTTGCTGGAAGTTTTAATCCAGATGATATTGCTCAATCAACAAAAGATTTCCTATCAGATTACAAAGAACAAATCCTTGAAATAAAAAATAAGTCTTTAAAAGCAGATGCAAATATAAAAGAAGCCTGGGCAAACTTAGAACAAGTTTCTGAAGATCTAAAAGATGGCAAAAACGTTGAACCTCTGCTAACCACACTCTGGACGCAAACGAGATATTACAATACAGATTGCCCAGTAGATGCTGGAGGACCTGATGGTCATGCATTCGTTGGTTGTGTTGCCACAGCAATGGCACAAATCATGAAATATCATGCTCATCCGCCACAAGGTACAGGATCTCACTCTTACTATGATTCTGATTATGGTACAATAAGTGCTGATTTTGGTAACAGTACTTATGATTGGGCTAATATGCCAAATTATGCTACAACCTACAATTCAGATTTGGCACTTGCAAATTTCCATTGTGGAGTAAGTGTAAATATGAATTATGGATCAAATGGTAGTGGAGCTTATACCTATAAAGTAGTGTATGCCTTGGAAACCTATTTCGACTATTCTACAACAGCACAAAAAGTTACAAAATCAAATTATTCTACTAGTGATTGGGAAAATCTAATGAGAGTAGAGCTTGACAATGCCCGTCCGGTACAATATCGTGGGACAGGTAGTTACGGGGGACACTCCTTTGTTATGGATGGTTATCAAGGCTCTTCCAACAACCACTTCCATTTTAATTGGGGTTGGGGAGGAAACGGTAATGGATATTACTATTTATCAAACCTAAATCCAGGTGGCTATACCTTTAATAGTGGACAATATGCTATTATAGGTATCGAACCTAATGGCGTAACTAATCATGCTCCAATCGTAGTGAATCCACTACCTGATTTAGATTTAGATGAAGGTTTTGGTACGCATAGCATTAATATATCAAATGTATTTAATGATGCAGATAATGATGTTTTAAGTTATACAGTATCAAGTAGTAACACCTCTGTAATTATACCTACTCTATCTGGAACTACTTTATTATTATCGGAATCAGGAGTTGGAAGTGCAACTATAACCCTCACTGCTGATGATAGCAATGGTGGTGTAGCAAGTGATGTGTTTATCGTAAATGTTAATACGGTCGCTAATAATGCACCAATTGTAATCAATCCTATAGCCAATTTAGATTTGGATGAAGGTTTTGGAACTTACAATATAAACATATCCAATGTATTTGATGATGCAGATAATGATGTTTTAAGTTATACAGTATCAAGTAGTAACACCTCTGT
>JAOZUW010000021.1:16550-31657 GCA_029938465.1 Bacteroidales bacterium
ATGATGCAGATAATGATGTTTTAAGTTATACAGTATCAAGTAGTAACACCTCTGTTATTGTACCTACATTATCTGGAACTACTTTAATTTTATCAGAAGCAGGAGTTGGAAGCACTTATATAACACTTACAGCCAATGATGGAAATGGTGGTATAGCAAGTGATGTATTTCTGGTTGTTGTAAATGCAGTAAACAATGTACCCACAGTAATAAACCCAATAGCCGATTTAGATTTGGATGAAGGTTTTGGAACTTACAATATAAGTATCTCAAATGTATTTGATGATGCCGATAATGATGTTTTAACTTACACGGTTAGCAGCAATAACACCTCTGTTATTGTACCTACACTATCTGGAACAACATTAACTTTATCAGAAGCTGGAGTTGGAAATGCAACTATAACACTTACTGCCAATGATGGAAATGGTGGTGTAGTAAGCGATATATTCATAGTCACAGTAAATACTGCTGCTAACAATCCACCAACTGTTATTAACCCAATAGCTGATTTAAATTTAGAAGAAGGCTTTAGTACATACAATATTAATATTGCCTTTATATTTGAGGATGTTGATAATGATGTTTTAAGCTATACTGTCTCAAGTAGTAATCCTGCAATTGTTACTACAAATATATCTGGACTTACTTTGATTATATCAGAAGTAGGAGTTGGTAACTCAACAATAACACTTACTGCTAACGATGGAAATGGTGGAATGGCAAATGATGTATTCCTGGTTACTGTGAACGCCGCTCCAAACAATCCTCCAACTGTAATCAACCCTTTACCTGATTTAAACTTAGATGAAGATTTTGGCACATATAATATAGATATTGCTAATGTATTTGATGATATTGATAACGATGTTTTAAGCTTTTCTGTTTCAAGTAGCAATAATTCAATAATTACACCTTCAGTATCAGGCACAACATTAACCCTAACAGAGGTAGGTATTGGAACTATTACTATAACACTAACAGCATATGATGGCAATGGTGGAATTGCAAATGATATATTCTTGGTTACTGTTAATGAAATAAATCATCCTCCAACAGTAATAAATCATCTTCCCTATTTAAATTTAGACGAAGGCTTTAGCATATACACCATTGACATATCAAATGTATTTGATGATGAAGATGGTGATATTTTAAGCTATACAGTTTCTAGTAGTAATACTTCTGTAATTATACCTAGCTTATCGGGAACCACTTTAACTTTAACTGAAGCTGGAGTTGGAAGTGCTTCAATAACACTTACGGCTAATGATGGCAATGGTGGAGTTGCAAATGATATATTTATAGTTGCTGTAAATGCTGTAAATCATGATCCAATAGTCATTAATCCACTTCCCGATTTAAATTTGGATGAAGATTTTGGTACCTATTTTATTAATATCTCAAATGTATTTGATGATGAAGATAATGATGTTTTAAGCTATACTGTTTCAAGTAGCAATACCTCAGTAATTATACCTTCCTTATCTGGAAATATCCTAACTTTGACAGAAGCAGGAATTGGAAACGCTACTATTTTCCTTACTGCGAATGATGGAA
This sequence comes from Bacteroidales bacterium, assembly GCA_029938465.1. Classification (GTDB taxonomy): domain Bacteria; phylum Bacteroidota; class Bacteroidia; order Bacteroidales; family UBA12170; genus UBA12170. The sequence continues at coordinate 18,111 of JAOZUW010000021.1, forward strand.
ATGGTGGAGTTGCTAGTGATGTCTTTTTAGTTATTGTTAACGATATAAACCATGCTCCAGTTGTAATCAATCCACTTCCTGATTTAGATCTGGATGAAGATTTTGGCACTTATAATATTAATATCTCTAATGTATTTAACGATGCTGACAACGATATTTTAAGCTTTAGTGTTACAAGTAGTAACAACTCAATAATTACGGCTTCATTATCAGGAAATATCTTAACCTTGACTGAGGCAGGAATTGGAAATGCTACTATAACACTTACTGCAAATGATGGTAATGGTGGGGTTACTAGTGATGTTTTCTTGGTTACTGTAAATGATATAAATCACGCTCCAATAGTAATCAATCCACTTCCTGATTTAAGTTTAGACGAAAATTTCAGCCTCTACAATATAGATATCTCGAATGTATTTAATGATGAGGATAATGATGTATTAAGCTATTCCGTAACAAGTAGTAATAACTCAATAATTACACCTTCATTATCTGGAAATATCTTGACCCTGACTGAAACAGGAGTTGGTATTGTATCCATCTCCCTAACAGCTAATGATGGGAATGGCGAAACAGCTACTGATATTTTCTTAGTCACTGTAAATTCTATAAATCATGCTCCAACTGTTATCAATCCTCTTCCTGATTTGGATTTAGATGAAGACTTTGGCACATATAATATTGATATAGCAAATGTATTTGATGATGAAGACGGTGATGCCTTAAGCTATGCTGTTTCTAGCAGTAACACTTCAGTAATTATTGCTTCATTATCTGGAACTACCCTAACCTTAACGGGAACTGGAGTTGGAAATATTGCGATAACTCTTATAGCTAACGATGGCAATGGTGGAGTTGCAAGTGATATTTTCTTAGTAACTGTAAACCCATTAAACCATGCTCCTACCGTTGTCAATCCTCTTCCTGATTTAGATTTGGATGAAGATTTTGGAACTTATAATATTGACATATCAAATGTATTCGATGATGAAGATGGTGATGCATTAAGCTACACCGTTTCAAGTAGTAGTGCCGCAGTAGTTACTGTAAGCTTATCTGGTACTACTTTAATTATTACCGAATCTGGTATTGGCACTGCTATCATTACCCTAACGGCTAGTGATGGAAATGGTGGAGTTACCAACGATACCTTTATTGTAACCGTAAATGCAGTAAATCATATCCCTACTGTAGCAAACCCTCTTCCTGACTTAAACTTAAATGAAGATTTTGGCACTTACAATATCGATATTGCAAATGTATTTGTTGATCCGGATAATGATGTTTTAAGTTATACTGTTTCAAGTAGCAATACATCTGTAATATCTCCAAGTCTATCTGGTAATACACTTATCTTATCAGAATCAGGAGTTGGAAATGCCACTATAACACTTACTGCGAATGATGGTAATGGTGGAACAGCGAATGATATATTTGTTGTAACCGTAAATGCAGTAAACCATGCTCCAATAGTTATCAACCCTCTTCCAGATTTAGATTTAGATGAAGATTTTGGAACCTATAATATCGACATTGCAAATGTATTTGATGATCAAGATAACGATGTTTTAAGCTATGCCGTTATAAGTAGTAATACAACAGTTATATCTCCTAGCCTATCAGGAACTACTCTTATTTTATCTGAGTCAGGAATAGGAAACGCTACCATAACTCTTACTGCTAATGATGGAAATGGTGGAGTAGCTTATGATGAATTTATTGTAACAGTAAATGATATAAATCATGCTCCAATAGTTATTAATCCTTTACCTGATTTAGAATTAGATGAAGATTTTGGTACTTATAATATTGATATTGCAAATGTATTTAATGATATTGATAATGATGTATTAAGTTATACTGTTAATAGCAATAATACAACAGTGGTTACCACATCCATTTCAGGTGTTACTTTAGTATTATCAGAAATTGGAATTGGAAACGCCACTATAACACTTACTGCCAACGATGGTAATGGTGGTGAAGTTAATGATATCTTTATGGTAACAGTAAATGCAATAAACCATGCTCCGATAGTTGTTAACCCACTACCTGATTTGGATTTAGACGAAGGTTTTGTCACCTATAATATTGATATTGTAGATGTATTTGAAGATGCTGATAATGATGTCTTGAGCTATACAGTTAATAGTAATAATTCTTCCGTTATTGAGTCAAGCCTTTCTGGAACTACCTTAACTATAACAGAAGTTGGTATAGGGAGTGCTACTGTTACCCTAATAGCCAACGATGGCAACGGGGGTGTTGTTAGCGACGAATTTCTTGTTGGTGTAAATGCTACTGCTAATAATGTTCCAACGGTTATCAATCCACTCCCCGATTTAATATTGGACGAAGGTTTTACTATTTATACTATTGATATATCAAATGTTTTTGATGATGCTGATGGTGATATATTAACCTATTCTGTTTCTAGCAATATCCCTACAATAATAACAGCAGCATTATCTGGGACTACACTAACTTTAACCGAAACAGGTATTGGTGCTGCCACAATAACACTTAGTGCCGATGACGGAAATGGTGGAGTAATAAGTGATGTTTTTCTAGTTATAGTTAATGCCGCTCCTAATAATGCACCTGTAGTTATCAATCCTATTCCAGATTATCTGCTTGATGAAGATTTTGGTACTTACAATATAGATATAAGTGATGTATTCGAAGATGCAGATGGAGATATATTGAATTATACTGTTACTAGTAGTAATAATGCTGTAATCACTCCAACAGTATCGGGAACCACACTGGTTTTATATGAAAATGGCATAGGAAGCGCCACTATAACTCTTACAGCTGATGATGGTAATGGCGGAACTGCCAGCGATGATTTCATAGTTACTATAAATGCAGTTAACCATGCACCCATTGTAATCAACCCTATACCAGATATTGATCTTAGCGAGAGTTTTGGAACTTATGAAATTAATATTTCAAATGTATTTAGTGATGCTGATGGAGATATATTAAATTATTCTGTTGAAAGTGGAAATAACTCAATAGTTGTTGCAACAATATCGGGTACTACTTTAACATTAACTGAAGCAGGATTAGGAAGCACTACCATTACCTTAACTGCTGATGATGGCAATGGAGGTACTGCTAATGACATATTCTTGGTAACAATTAATACTTCTGATAATAATGCACCAGTAGTTATTAATCCATTACCCGATCTAGAACTGGTGGAAAACTTTAGTATTTACGAAATAAATATATCAAATGTATTTAATGATGAAGATGAAGATTATCTGAATTATTCTGTTTCAAGTAATAATACATCAGTAATTATCCCAAGCCTTTCAGAAGATATATTAACTTTAGGAGAAGCGGGTATAGGCTTAGCTACCATAACACTAACTGTAGATGATGGTAATGGTGGGGTAGCTAGTGATATATTTGATGTAGCTGTTGAAGAACTTGTATTTGTAATGGATGAACCAACACAAAACCCCATTAAGGTATATCCGAACCCTTCAACTGGGATCATTAATATTTCCATAAAAGATTATGAAGGAGATTTCGATATTTTGGTTTATGACATCTCTGGGAAAAAGATTATAGAAAAACAATTTGAAGATACTAAACAGGGGATTATAGATCTTTCTAATACTGAGAGAGGACTATACTTTGTAAGAATTAGTGCTAAGGACATTAATTTAGTGAAGAAAATAATTTTAGAATAATCTAACTACAAATGCAAACTGCCACTATTTAAATTATAAATAGTGGCAGTTTTTTTATCACAAAATACCTTATCGACGGATCAAAGCTCCCAATTCACGCTCATAAACTGATATTAGTTTATTCATCAGTTTATCTATTTGCTTATCCTTTAAGGTTTTATTCTTATCTTGAAGGCTAAAATTAATGCTATAAGATTTTTTTCCTTCTTCCAATTTATCCCCTTCATAAACATCAAAAAGGCCAACAGATTTCAATATATTCTTTTCTGTTTTCATGGCAAGATCTTGAATGTGATCAAAACTTACTTTCTGGTCCACAACCAAAGCCAAATCCCTTCTTACTATTGGAAATTTAGAGATCTCTTGCATGGTCACATCATGCTGATCGGAAAGCTTCATTATATTTTCCCAATGAAAATCTGCATAAAAAACTTGTTGTTTAATGCCAAAGTCCTTCAACAAGGTTGAAGACAACTCACCAAATTCAACTATTTCTTTATTTCTATTAGAATAGGTCAAACCTTCTTTAAAAAAACTTTTATCCGTCCTTTTGGCTTTAATATCCTCAGTATTAAACTGTAATTTAATCAGCAATTGATGAACAAAGGATTTCAAATAGAAAAAATCTACCTTATCTATAGTGCTATTCCAGTTTTCCGGGTCTTCTAATCCACTAACCAAAACAGAAAGATGTCTTTCTTCATTATATTTTTTCCGAATATTTGCAGCTTCCTTATTTTCTAAGAAATAGGTCTTTCCAAATTCATAAATCTTAACATTGGACTCTTTACGATTGATATTGTATATCAAATTTTCCAGGTTTCCAAAAAGTAAACTCTGTCGTAAAACATCTAAATCACTACTTAAGGGATTTAGCATTTTTACCAATTTATCCTCATTAAAATTCTCATCTTTAATGTAATAACTCGACTTTGTCAGTGAGTTATTCATAGCTTCAGCAAAACCATTTGCCGATAAATAATCAGAAATACGATTCTGATACACCTCAGGATTTGGCTTCTTAGAATAAGAAAGAGCAGAATGAACCTGATCATCAAATTCAATATTATTATAACCGTAGATTCTTAAAATCTCCTCAATAATATCTGCTTCTCTAGTTACCTCTACTTTAAAAGTAGGTACAGAAACTTTGAGCCCCTCTTCATTGTATGTCAGTACATTAATATCTAAATCTTGTAAAATATTCTTTATTTGCTCTCGATCAATAACTTTACCAATTAAACGATCAACATGAGCATATTTAACTTCTATCTCAACAGGATCAACAACATTTGGATAAAAATCTTTGATATTACTACTAATAATACCTCCAGCAATTTCCTTCATCAATAATGCCGCTCTTTTTAAAGCATATATTGTGATATTAGGATCAGTTCCTCTTTCAAAACGGAAAGAAGCATCGGTTTTTAAATTGTGATATTTGGAGGTAATTCTAATTGTTTTAGGATCAAAACAAGCACTTTCTAAAAAGATACTGGTCGTTTTATTAGTAACCCCCGATTTGGCTCCTCCAAAAACACCACCAATACACATCGGTTCTTTTGTGTTACATATCATTAAATCCCGATCACTCAATTTTCTTTCTATATCATCAAGAGTAACGAACTTTGTGTCTTTAGGCAACATCTTAACTATAACCTTATCTCCTATTACTTCATTTGCATCAAAAGCATGAAGTGGTTGACCTGTCTCCCACATCACGAAGTTTGTAATATCCACTAAATTATTAATGGGTTTAAGTCCAATTGCAGTTAAATGATTCTTTAACCATTCAGGTGATTCTTCTACCTTTAAATTGGTTAAGCTAAGACCAGAATAACGAGGACAAGCTTTTTCATCTTCCACTTCAATATTGATATCCAAATCAGTATTTTCAACTTTAAAAGCCTCTACTGATGGTAATTTAAGTTTTGCATTCTTATTTTGATTAAAATGATTAAAAACAGCTACTAAATCACGAGCCGAACCTATATGAGAAGTAGCATCAGATCGATTAGGTGTTAGTCCTATTTCAAAAACATAATCATCTTCAATATTAAAATACTCTTTTGCTTGAGTTCCAATTTTTGCTTGATTATCAAGAATCATTATTCCATCATGTGAAGTACCCAAACCCAGTTCATCTTCAGCACAAATCATGCCTTCACTTACTTCGCCTCGTATTTTTGATTTTTTTATTTTAAAAGATTCGTCACCATCATATAAAACACTTCCAATTGTAGCTACTAAAACTTTTTGCCCAGCAGCAACATTAGGAGCTCCACAAACAATAGGTGTAGGATTTCCATCACCAATATCAACCATTGTTTTGCTCAATTTATCAGCATTAGGATGCTTTTCGCAAGTTAAAACTTCTCCTATCACAATTCCTTCGAGACCACCTTTTATGCTTTGCACTTTCTCATAGCCTTCCACTTCTAAACCACAATCGGTTAATAAACGCTCTAATTGTTCAGGGCTTTGTGTGATATCAACATATTTTTTAAGCCATTTATAGGATAACTTCATAATGCATTTCTTTTAAAATTTAAGATTGCAAAAGTATAAAAAATATGGGTAAAAATAAGGTAGCAGAGATTGTAGGTGTTTGAAAGGTAAAGCAGTCAGAAATAAGACCTATTTCAGCATTATTATTCTTGCCTTTTCACTTTAAATATCTCTTTAAATGTGTCACATATAATAAAGAATAATAGGCTACATCAGCTTTTGATAAGCTTGTACCCAGCGTTCGGGGACATCATCTTCCAATGCCTTTTCATAATCTTGAGAACTGCAAGGTACCAGATAATGGCGTTCATATTTAGCTTTTACAGTAGCTGCACATTCAACCTCCATCCACCATCGATCACTTTTTTTACTTTTAAAGAATACCATTTCTTCTCTTTGATGGCTCAGCTTCACCATAAACTTATTATAGTTATTACTTTTCTTATCAATGGGATAATCATGCATTCTATTATAATACCCATCAATAAAATACCACATCATTTGTGCTATTAAGTGTGCTGTTTGACCATTATTATCGAGTGCGGGATTATATTCATAAAATCCAATAGAACTCATTTTATCGCTTAATCCGGCATAACGCGCTATTTGGCACATTTCTTCGCCATAAAAACCATTGGGAGTGGTATTATTATTACCTGGAGCATCTGTTTGCCTGATGGCCGAGATATCAACACTCATCATATCAGCATTCCTTACCAATGGCTCTACGCCTTCCATATTTGCTCTTACATTTCCTAATCTATAGGTATCAAAAAATAAATTATTCATCAATTTTATCGCATCTTGATCAGCAAAATAAGTTTGATAACCCAGATTAGTATAATTGAATAAAAAATTTGGTTGATGCAAAATAATTTTTGACAAATAGGAACGAGAGTTTAAATCTTCCTCATCTTCACCTAAGTCGAATTGATTATCGACAGATACTATATTAATAATTTGGCCTAAATCTTCGTAAGCTCTATAATTGGCATAGGTTAAATCCTGACTTCCACCTATAATTATAGGAATAATATTTTGATCTAATAATTCGGAACATACTGCTGTTAAGGCAAAATAAGTATCGTTAATATTATGCCCCATCTTTAAATTACCCAAATCTGCAATACGTGGTTGGTAGCCACCTGGATATAAATCGTAAAAATAATCTCGGATAACATCAATACCTTCACCACAACCTTCATTATTAATCTGACCTCTCTCCTCTCCTACACCAATTAGCGCCAAATCGACACCTGTTAGATTAGGGAATAGATTCTCACTCTGATTTTTAATAATTCTTGCGCCAAGACTTTTTTGATTGCCTTTTTTAGCATATCTAAAATCATTCACATCAATTGGGTCAAAGTATATAGATAAATCCATCTTTTTAGTTTTGCTATTTTATACTTCTTTTTTAAGAAAAGGTTATGAAACTTTCAAAATATTTTCACTAGAACCTTATTTCTAATGATTTACAAATTCCGAAACAAGAGTAATAAAGACCTCAGGAGCTTCCACATGAACCCAGTGATCTGCCCCTTCAATAGTTTGAATTTGGGCATTAGGAAAGGCTTTTTCAATATCCTGAATATCACTATCCAGGATGTAATCTGATATTCCTCCACGTATAAACAAAGTGGCGCAATAATTGGACTGATCTATTTCAATACTTTCAAACAATAGATTTTTATTGTTACTAATAGCATCCAAATATATACGCCATTCATATCTGTTTTTATCAATTCGTTGTAAATTTTTCATAATTAGCATCCGAATTTTGGGATCACTAATATGCTTTTTAAGAACAAGATCAACTTGTTGACGGGAAGAAATTATTTCGAAATCCACGGCTTCCATAGCCCTTAAAATATAAGTAAGCTGGCTTGGAATTTTATAAGCACGTAAACTGATATCAATAACTATCAGTCTTGAAATATAACTGGGATTTTCCAAAGCAAATCGCATGGCCACTTTTCCACCCATACTATGCCCCATTATAATTGGTTTATCAAGCTTATGCTCCTGAATAAACTCAAATAAATCATCTGTTAAAACCAAATAATTAAGTAGCGCATTTTTTGGTGATTGCCCATGATTTCTTTGATCTAAAATAAAGACCTCATAACCTAAATCAGCTATCTTCTTTCCTATGCTAACCCAATGGTCTGAATTTCCGAATAAACCATGTAATATAATAAAAGGTTTCCCTTGCCCAATTTTCCTATAAAACAATGGCATTAAATGTTCCGTAATTGATTTAAATACATTTGTATTGTATTTTCCAATCCAAAATATAATGCATCGCTAATAAGGGCATGACCTATACTCACTTCTAATAAACCAGGAATGTTTTGAGCAAAAAAACGTAAATTTTCAAGACTTAAATCATGTCCGGCATTTAATGCCAATCCCACCTTTTGAGCTACTTTTGCCGCTTCAACAAAAGAAGCTATAGCTTTTTCTTTATTTATAGGATAATCTGTTGCATAGGACTCCGTGTATAATTCTACTCTATCAGTTCCTATTTTAGCAGCTTGCTCTATAAGCTTAGCATCAGTTTCAATAAAAACAGATGTTCTGATGTTATGTTTATGAAAATGCGCAATAACATCACGTAAAAAATCTTGATGTTTTATAGTATCCCATCCTGCATTACTGGTTAACACTCCTGGTGGATCAGGAACTAAAGTAACTTGAGCAGGGAGTGCTTCTGTCACCAAATTAATAAAACTTTCATTGGGATATCCCTCAATATTAAATTCTGTAGTGAGCTGAGGTTTCAATTCACGAACATCACTATATCTAATATGTCGCTCATCGGGTCGAGGGTGAACTGTAATACCCTGTGCACCAAATCGTTCACAATCTAAAGCTGTTTTAAGAACATTGGGCATATTTCCTCCACGAGCATTACGTAAAGTAGCTATCTTATTGATGTTTACACTTAGTTTTATTTGATTATTCATAAGTTTCTCTTCTATTTATAATAGATATTGAATGCTAATCGTCAGAAAAATCTTTCAATAGTTGACGATAAGCAGAAAAAACGGTGGCACGACTTACAAAGCCCCAGTATTTACCATTTTTTACTACCGGTATATTATAATAACCTGATTTTGTAAATTTCTTAGCCACTTCTTCCATACTTTCCTCTGGATCCACTTTATGCATGGGTACAAACATAAGATCTTCCACAGTGTATTTATCATACATTTCTGGCTTAAACATAATATGTCTTATTTCATCCAAAGTAATGACACCATGAAATTCGTTATCCTCATCAACAACAGGAAAAACATTCCTTTGCGATTCGCTTACCAAATCTACCAAATCACCCAAACTAGCATTTGGTTCTATGGATTTAAAATTCTTTTCAATCAAATCTTTAACTGACAGCATACGCATAACAGCTTTATCTTTATCGTGAGTAACAAGCTCTCCACGTTTTGCCAATTGATAGGTATAAACAGAATTACTCACAAAAACGCGTGTTGTAGCATAAGAAACAGCAGAGGTTAGCATTAAAGGTACAAACAGCTCGTAACCTGTAGTTATTTCTGCAATTAGAAAGACCGCTGTTAGTGGAGCATGCAAATTACCAGAAATGATACCAGCCATACCTACCAAAGCAAAAGTTTTCTCTGAAATATGAAAGTTGGTGAAATGATTTACAAATTTAGAAAAAAGCAATCCGCTATAGGTTCCTAAGAATAAAGAAGGTGCAAATATTCCACCTACACCACCTGCACCAAATGTTACAGAAGTAGCTATTACTTTAGTAATTAAGATAATGCCAATCATTACAAACACTACCCATATATTATCTTTATAATCAAAAAATATGCTTTTTTCGAAAAGATTATGCGTTTCACCATGAAGTGCCGTATTGATAGCATCATAGCCTTCACCATATAGCGATGGGAAAAGAAAAATTAGTCCTCCTAATATACTACCACCAATAAGTAGCCTTATATACCAATTTTTCATTCCTGAGAATATCTGCTCTATTTTAATATATGCAATGGTAAAATAAGTACTCACTAATCCAGTAAAAATTCCTAAAAGTACAAACCAGCCAATATCAGTAAAAATAAAAGGCTCCACATGATCAACAGCATATATAGCACCCTGCCCCATAAAGGCATAACTTGTGATCACTGCTGTTACTGAAGCTAATAAAAGCGGAATAAGGGCGGCCATTGTAAGATCAAGCATTATCACTTCTAAAGCGAAAACTATTCCTGCAATGGGTGCTTTAAAAATGGCAGCCATGGCTGCTGCTGAAGCAAATCCCAAATAGAATATCAGTTGTCGATAATTAATTTTTAATACTTGTCCAAAGTAACTACCAATAGCTGCTCCTGTGTAAACTGTTGGTCCCTCCAAACCTACTGATCCTCCAAAACCCACAGTAAAACTGGCCGTAAAAATAGACGAAAACATATTGTGTTTGGGTATCAATCCATGTTGCTTAGAAATAGCATATAAAACAGCTGGGATACCATGCCCCACCTTTTTCCTAACAATAAAATTCATATAAACCAGAGCCAGAAATATACCAATCATAGGGTAAAAAAAGTAAAGATAGTTTTCGTAGTTTGAAGCAAACTCAGAAGTAAGTAACCATTGGGTAAAATGCACTGCCTTTTTTATAATAGTAGCTGCCAAACCCACAAAAAACCCAATAACAATACTGATAATGTATGTAGTTTGTTTTTTTGTAAGATTACGCAAACTGTATTTTCTAAGACGTTTTATCATAATTGGAGATCATCCATTTTATAATGGAAATCATTTTTTACCGAATAGTTATAATGCTCAATTCTATATTAAAGGCTCAATTCATATTTTATATAAATTCAGCGCACAAAAGTAAGCAATAATTAAAAAAATAGCTTATTTATTGTGGATTAATTTTTAGTGTTTGATGATCCATATTTAATAAGGTTTCTTTATCCATAATCATCAATCTATATTCACCTTTTACGTACATTTCTGCCTGATCACTGTAATATGGACTAAAAATATTTCCCGATTGTCCGGTTGGAATAACATTTACTCCCTCATCAATATTTTCAAAATCCAAAATAACTCTTAAAGCAGGCCCTGAGCTTACTTGATGAATAGCATCTCCTGAAATTCGGAAAGCCATTTTATTAATCACCTGATTTCCTCCTGCAATAGAATATGGTCCCACATTAAATACTTTATCCATTGGCTTTTTCTTGCCAATAGGATGCCCGTGGGTTACAAGATGTACTTTTCCCCATTTCCATTCTTGCAAATCCTCACCCATCTCCTGAACAAGTTCATCTATAGTCTTCATAAATGCCAAAGTAAGTATTTCATCACGTGTATTTATTTTATCCATACTTTTATTCTTCCACCAGGGAGATTTCTCATTATAAATAATTGTAGGTAAGTTTTTCTTAAGTAAGTACGATCCTTGCATTTTATCAAATAAAACCGGTCCTAATTCATCGGAAACAGTTAGTTGAGCGATATGGAAATAGAAACGAGCAAATATTGTTGGAGCTACAGATTGTAAATCACACTTCCCATCCCATTGCTTCAAAATCTCAAATGCTTCACTGTACTTTTCCTCTTCAGGTATATCGATAAGGTGTTCTGTAATAAATATGGTAATATCGCTTTTAGCATCAGAGATAGCATCAAGTTGAAGATCTTTGGTGTTGTATATATTCCAATCGTTTTTTTGGTTAAGCATTTTTTGTATTCTTAATACACGATCAGAGGGCAGATAATTTCCTCTCTCAAAATGACTACCAGATAATACTGGATTATTATTGGCTGTTGCAATAAATCCACTCTCCGGGTTTTCAAGCTGAGGATTTTCACTAAACGGCTGAAATCCAAATAGTCCATCCGTATTTTTATTGCTTTGTAAAAACAAATAAGTCTGACTCAAACTATCACGAATAGGGATTTTCCCACAGCCCCACCAAGCAATATTGTCATCCTTATCTGCATACATCACATTTAAACCTACAATATCTATCAAAGGTAAGGAAGCTTTAAACTCATCCATATTATGAGCATTATTTAATTGATATAAAGCTTGCAAGGATGTATGAGGCAAATGATATATGGACCAGGCTAAAGCAATATTATTCTGATAAAGACTATCAATAAAAGGATCTGTTTGATTGACAAGAGGACCCAGAACAGTATTTTTTCGAGTAAACAAAACCGGATCTGCATTTTTTACTGCAATTTCCATTTCTTCTATCTGATAATCCAAAGTATCTCCAGAATAGAGATAAGTAGTACTGTCTCCATAATCTTGAATTTGATAATAATCCATATTATCGAAAGGGAAAATAGTAAGACCCCAAGCCAAATCTCTATTATGCCCTAGTACACCATACGGACAAGTAGGTAAATAACTACCATAAAACTCATATCCGGGATAATTAATATATGCTTCGTACCAAACAGAAGGTTGAGCAAAACCTATATGCGTATCATTGGCCAGTAAAGCTTTTCCTGATTTTGTTTTCTGTGGAGCAACTACCCACCCATTACTACCTTCCCAAAGTGGCAACTGAAGTGATTGCATAGCTTTATCAAGATTCTCACCCATTATCAAAGATATAGCCGCTTGTGTTGAATCTGTATCTACTATAAAATCCTTTGAAAAATCTGTAAAATATTCTACACCTAAATCATGATATATATAATTTAATATCAAGTCTTCACGCTGTGCAAACGAAAAACCTAAAGCCGTTAAGCTGATACTTCCATATACATCTTCAATGGTAAATTTATCAGGTTTAAAACCTATCAAATCAAACTCAACAGGCAAACAATCTTCTGCTATAAAGGCATTAATTCCTTGTAAATAAGCTATAATTGGCTCCTGAAATGCCGCTTTCTCTCCTGTGTTAAAATGCCTTTTAGCTGCTTCTTGCGACACTTTATTTAAACCCAAATTTAAAAAATATTTGTCTGTAGGTATTAAGTCAGCTCCAAAAATCTCCGAAGCTCTACCATTTACCAAACGCTTATATAATGTCATCTGAAAGAGTCGATCTTGCGCTTGAACATAACCCAAGGCATAATAAGCATCCTTTTGGTTTTGAGCATAAATATGAGGAATACCATATTTATCGAAAATCACTTCAACTGGTTTTTCTAGCCCTGATAGATTAAGCTCTCCTGAATATTTAGGGCTTTGATTATTCAAATAAACATAAACAGCTACCACAATTATAGCTACGAGAACTACGAACCCAATAAAGATTCCTTTAAATAAACGCATAGAATTTCTTTTTTGATTTTTGACGAAGATAGAAAAAATAATGTTGCTGA
>JAOZUW010000100.1 GCA_029938465.1 Bacteroidales bacterium
CTTCCAGTCCATAGTGGTTTAGTTATTATACTTTTCTGCTTCGCCACACAAAGTAAACACCACCTAATACCAAAGGAATACTTAATAATTGGCCCATATTCAAAGACATATTTTGTTCAAAAGCCACTTGATTTTCTTTAAAGAACTCAATTATAAAACGCATCCCAAATATACCAATCAGAAAGAATCCAAACATATATCCATTAGGTGTTTTGGCATCCTTTTTATAGTAATAATTTATTAAATAAGCGAATATAGCCAAGTAACTAAGCGCTTCGTAAATTTGTGTGGGGTGGCGTGGATCTACTATGGCTCCAACGGGAAAATCGCGAACAAATTTAAAGCCCCAGGGTAAAGAGGTAATATGTCCGTATATTTCAGAATTCATTAGGTTTCCTGTTCTTATCAAGAATCCTGAAAGAGCTACCACTACAGCTATACGATCATAAATCCACAAGAGCTCCACTTTTTGTTTTTTTGCAAAAAGATATAAAGCAAAGAAAATCCCAACAGCAGCGCCGTGGCTTGCTAATCCTCCTTCCCAAACATATAGAATTTCTAAAGGATGTGAAAAATAATAATCGGGCTGATAAAACAACACATGCCCTAAACGAGCACCAACAACAGTAGCCACCAACATATAGGTCGTCAGAGTATCGAGCACACCATCAGCAATACCTTCTTTTTTAAAGAATTTATCCATAATGATATAGCCAAAGAAAAAACTGGCTGCAAACAAAAGCCCATACCATCGAGGAGCAATAAAGCCTAAATCGAAAATTACTGGGTTAACATCCCAAGTTACAAAGTTAAGAATCATATTTTTGGTTTTGAGTTTGCAAAAATGCAAAATATTCCCGTACAATATAATACTTCTTAAGTTTAATAGTATTTTTTAACTAAGGACTGCTAAAAAAGCCAGTAATGCAGTTTAGCGATTGTATAAATTCCGCAATTTTGAATATTTAAGAAAAGTACCCCAGGCAGATATTTTGCAAATAGTATATCCATAATAGCCATCACGAAAACCGCCATTAATAATATAATCTCGAAAGAACCGCCATTTAGGATTGAACCAAATCTTAAAAAAGCTACTTTTATCACCTCGTTCAAAGGCTTCTTGTGCTGTTAGATCACTGTATTTATTTGTTTTTTGAATATGCTCTGTTATGGAGTTGTATGAATAATGTAGCAAATGACCTTTTGCTTTTCCTGTTGTAGTACTAGCTTCTTTTTTTAAAGTTTCGTGAACCAATTGTCCAATCCAATGTGCTTTTCTTTTATCAAATAATCTGGGACGCCACTCCGGATACCAACCACTGTGTTTTATCCATTGGCCACAGTAATTGTTTAGCCTGTTTACTTCATAAACATCATATTGCCAATTGCTTTTAATAGAAATGATAGACTTAGACAGCTCTGGCGTAATCACTTCATCAGCATCTAATATTAAAACGTGAGAATGACTGGCCTGCGAATCAGCAAAATTGCGCTGTTTTACAAAATTCTCAAAATCATGTTGTATTACCTTAGCTCCTTTAGATTTACAGATCTCAATAGTTCTGTCAGTAGAATTAGAGTCTACAATAATGATTTCATCAGCTATTTCTTTCACTGAATCTAAACAACGAACAATATTACGTTCTTCGTTATAGGTAATGATGACTATGGAGAGTTTTATCATTTGTAATGATCTCTGTTTTTTTAGCAAAGATAGAAATTCTGTATTTTTTGAAAAAATAATTTCGAATCCTTGATAAGGACCATATTTCCCGCTCAATATTTCTATTTAATTTCCAAAATTTGATATTTACACTATCTTTGTTTTTTTAAAATAATTCAATGATTTTATCAAATTTTCATACGCATACTAGCTTTTCTGATGGTAAAAAACCTGCTCGCAATTATTGTGAGAAGGCTATTGAAATCGGTTTTAAATCCTTGGGTTTCTCTGATCATGCTCCGGTCTTATTTCCCAATAAATACTCTATTGAGCCTAAAGAATTAATGAATTATTTTTCGGAAATAGAGGATTTAAAAAAGGAGTATAAAGATCGCTTGAAAATATATTTATCTCTGGAAGCAGATTATATTCCCAATCATAGCTATTCATTTTCTTATTTTCGAGAAAAAGCTGCTATGGATTATATGATAGGAAGTATTCATTTGGTTTATCAAAAGCAAAAAGACCGTATGTGGTTTATTGATGGTGGTGATCAAAAGGTGTGGGATCAAGGTTTACAAGAAATTTTTGATGGTGAAATAAAAAAGGCAGTAGAAGCTTTTTACAATCAAACTCAAGAAATGATTGAAAGCCAAAAACCTGATGTGGTGGGCCATTTGGATAAAATAAAAATGCATAATAAAGAGCGTTTGTTTAGCGTACATGATGCTTGGTATAAAGACATGGTTGCCAATACATTAAGCTTGATAAAAAATAAGGATATTATTTTAGAAATCAATACTCGAGGATTATATAAAGGCCGCTGTAAGGAGCTTTTCCCATCTATACCTATTATTCAACAGGCTCAAAATATGGGTATTCCATTGATGTTAAGTTCTGATGCTCATCATCCGGATGAATTGGATGGAGATTTTTTACCAACAATTGAATTGCTTAAAAGAGAAGGTATTGGTGAGTTGCATGAATTTGTTGATTCAAAATGGAAATCGGTATTGCTATAATATTATTTTATGTTGAACGTAGATTAATAGGTTAATAAGAAAACATCTTATATTTGTACAGATAAAATTATGACAAATAAAGACCAACATCATAAAACAGCATTAAAAATTCAAAACGGAATAGATCAACCAGCATCTATTAATCCTCGGTTTGCCAAAAAAGGACATAAAATTGGTAAGCTGGAAAATGCACAATGGTATATCAAAAAGGTATTGGAAGGGGATAGGAGTGCCTTAAGTAAATCTATCACCCTGGTAGAGAGTAGTTTACCAGCGCATCGTGTGTTAGCTCAGGAAATTATTGAAGCTTGCTTGCCTCACTCTGGTCATTCTGTAAGGATTGGTATTACAGGAGTACCTGGAGTAGGAAAGAGTACTTTTATCGAAGTTTTTGGAAGGTATATTACTCAGCAGCTCCAAAAAAAACTAGCAGTTTTAGCTATCGATCCTAGTAGCCAAAGAACAAAAGGATCGATATTAGGCGATAAAACTCGTATGGAGAAACTTACTAATGATGATCTAGCTTTTATTCGTCCATCACCTTCAGCTGGCTCTTTGGGAGGAGTGGCACAAAAAACACGAGAGAGTATTATACTATGCGAAGCAGCTGGCTATGAAATTATATTGGTAGAAACAGTTGGCGTTGGGCAGAGTGAAACCGTAGTTCATAGTATGGTCGATTTCTTTTTGTTGCTGATGTTGGCAGGCGCCGGTGATGAATTACAAGGTATAAAAAGAGGGATTATGGAAATGGCTGATGCTTTGCTTATTAATAAAGCTGATGGCAACAACAAACAAAAGGCAGAGCTGGCCAGACGTGAATATGCCAATGCTTTACATTTATTTCCTCCAACAGAATCGGGTTGGGTGCCCAGAACCCAAACTTGTTCAGCTCAAACTGGTGATGGCATTCAAGAAGTATATGAAATCATTGCAGATTATTTAAAAGAAACTAAAAGCAGTGGTTATTTTAATCAAAAACGAAAAGAGCAATATTTGGAAGTATTGCATCAAAATATTCGCTTAAGACTATTGCAAAACTTTCAGGAGGATAGTAAGATGAAGCAAAGCCTTATAGAAATGGAGGGTCAAATTATAGATCAAGAAATATCGGCCTATAAAGCTGTTGATTTGCTTTTAAAAACCTATTTTAAAAATATAAGTGTTGAAAAAGGATAAGGCAAAAGCAAAGAAAGAGCAAAAAAAACAGTTTGCTATTGATAAGTCAGAAAATGCCAGAAAGCAGCAAGCTCTTCACCGGCTTAAACCGCTTTTGTATTCGTTTGTACTGTGGGGTGTTTTGATGACTATTGTTTATATCCCTGATGTTCATCAGGCAGTAATGGCATTTTTTATTGATTTTGTGGTTGACTCAACGGTTTTTGTGGGTGGATTACTATTTTTCCCTGTAGAGTCAACTGGCGATTCTTTAGTAAGTGTTTCGGGCTATACCATGAAAGTGATTTTTGAATGTACAGCCTATAATTTCTATTTATTTGCTTTGGCATTAATTCTATTTGCCCATTGGAGTGCAAAAGATAAAATCATTAATTTTTTTATTTTGCTATTTAGTATTTTCTTACTCAATACTTTTCGTTTTATTGTGATGGGTTATGTAGGTAAATCCTTTCCTCAGCTTTTTCATCAAATTCATGATTATGTATGGACCATCGTTTTTGGCTTGGTGGTTTTTATTCTTTATATATGGCGTAACGATAAATGTTTGATACAAGATGATTAAAAAAATAGCCATACTTATTGGTTCATCAGTGACTTTATTTGCGCTATGGCTTTTTGGTTTAGAGCAAGTATATGCTGAGGCACTTAAATTTGGTGCTTCCATATTATTGGCTCCTTTTTCTAATATTACTCCGGTTTTAAATATGCATAATGGTCATCCTGATTTTTGTGTTGCTGTGGGAGAAGAAGGTTATTGTATGCAACTCGAATTATTTGGTTTATCTGTAATTGTGATGTTGAGTTGGTATATCCTTTTGGTATTTCTTCATAGAAATAAAAAGATGCTGATAACAGCTATCGCTCATCTTGGGCTATTTTACCTCTTACAAATTCTAACGATGAGTACTTTAGCTTTATATGATTATTCTCCATTTTTTCAACAAGCCAATGATGCGCTTCGGCAAAGTTTTATCATTATTGCGCTTCTGTTTATTATTCGAGATAACTACATTTACCAAGTTTTTGAATTTGGAAATAAGGCAGCGACCTAGTCATAACAACTTGAAAAAAATCATTACTTTAGCAGAAATCAAAAACAATATCATCTAATGAAAAAACTAATCATATTAATTGTCGTTTTAGCCGCTATATTTTTTATGGGACCAAAAGTAGAAAAACCAAGTGTAGAGTGGAATGTGCCTACACAAAGTACACAAGTAGATTTATTATTACTTCAACAGGAAATAGATAGTAGAGAAAGCAATACCGATTTTATTAAACCAGATAATGAAAGCCGAATCATTTTTGCTGATAGTATTCCGCAACTAACAGAGTACGTATTACTTTATCTACATGGTTTTTCAGCTAGCCCAATAGAGGGGTATCCTGTAAATCAACATTTTGCTGAGCGTTATCATATGAATGCTTATTGGCCGAGATTGCATGGACATGGATTAGAAACAAGCGATAATTTATTGGATATGACACCTGATAAGTTGATCAATTCAGCTAAGGACGCTCTTAAAATTGCCCGACAATTGGGCGATAAAGTGATTTTGATGAGTACTTCAACCGGTGGTACTTTATCTTTGATTCTTGCAGCTGGAAATCCAGATATTGAGGCTCTTATTCTCTATTCTCCAAATATTGAAATGTATGATGATATGACAAAAATATTATCGTCACATTGGGGAGTGCAAATAGGTACTATGGCTAGTGGGAAAATGATAACTTATCCCGATGATCCTCCAATTGAAAGAAAATATTGGCAATCATCTTACCGAATAGAAGCTGTTGCTTATCTGCAAAGCTTAGTAGAAAACACCATGACAAAAGAAACTTTTGCTAAAGTGAAACAAGCCGTATTTTTCGGTTATTATTTTAAAGATGCTGAACATCAGGATCATACTGTGAAAGTGGAAGCTGGGCTTAGAATGTTTGATGAAATAGCAACTCCAGAGAATTTAAAAAGAAAGCATGCTTTTGCTGAGGTAGGTGTACATCCTATGGCTTCTGATATTAAATCGAAAGATATTGAAGGTGTGGAACGTGAAACTTATAAATTTGCGGAAGAGATATTAAAGATAAAAAAGCAAGATTAATTTGTAAAGAGAAAAAAATATGAGTATTCATATCAATGCAAAAGTGGGAGAGATAGCTGAATCTATTTTGTTGCCCGGCGATCCTTTAAGAGCAAAATTTATTGCTGAGAATTTTTTAGAAGATGTGATTTTGTATAACGAAGTGCGTGGAATGCTTGGTTATACGGGATATTATAAAGGTAAAAGAATATCAGTTCAGGGAACAGGAATGGGTTTGCCATCCATTAGTATATATTTACATGAATTGATGCGCGATTATGGTGTCCAAAAGCTTATGCGCATAGGCACATGTGGTAGTATCAACGAGAATGTAAAACTTAAAGATGTAGTATTGGGACAGGCTAGCTCTACAGATAATGCCATGAACCTGCTACGTTTTGATGGTAAAAGCTATGCTCCTATTGCCGATTTTGAATTGCTTAAACAAGCTTATGATGTAGCTATTGCCAAAAATATGCAAGTAAAAGTAGGTAATGTTTTAGCCTCTGATACTTTCTATGATGATGATTATGAGAAAGATCCATATCAAAAGTGGCGTGACTTTGGTGTTATGGTTGTAGAAATGGAATCGGCAGCACTCTATACTCTTGCTGCAAAATATGGAAGAAAAGCGTTAACCCTCTTAACAGTAAGCGATCATATATTAACAGGAGAGAAATGCAGCAGCGAAGAACGTCAGAATAGTTTTACTGATATGATGGAAATAGCATTAGAAATAGCATAAATAAATTCCCTAGGAAGAAATTTAAAGACCGAAGTATAAAATTATTAATATATGAAAACAGTTTTTATTAGTGGTGCCACATCAGGAATAGGAGAGGCTTGTGCCTATGTGTTTGCCTCCAATGGATACCAGATTATAATTAGTGGTCGCCGTAAAGAACGATTACAAAAGCTACAACAAAAATTAGAGCAGGAATATCGTGCTTCAGTATATTCTTTGCCATTTGATATTACAAATAATAAAGAAGTGGAAGCTGCCATCACTCAAGTACCAAATGGCTTTAAAACCATTGATATTTTAGTAAATAATGCAGGTTTGGCAGCAGGAGTAAGCCCAATACAAGAAGGTCTTCTGAGTGATTGGGAGGCTATGATAGATACCAATATTAAAGGTTTATTGTATTTAACCAAAGCCCTTCTCCCTCTAATTAAACGCGGTGGAGGAGGTCATATTATCAATATTGGTTCTATAGCAGGAAAAATGGCCTATCCCAATGGGAATGTGTACTGTGGAACTAAAAGTGCAGTACAGGCTATTACCGAAAGTATGCGCATTGATTTGTTGGCTGAAAAAATTAAAGTTACACAAGTGGCTCCGGGTGCTGTGGAAACCGAATTTAGTTTGGTACGCCTAAAAGGAGATAAGGAAGCTGCAAAAAATGTATATGCAGGTTACCAACCACTTATAGCAAAAGATGTAGCAGATGTGGTATATTATACAACTACTTTACCGGCTCATGCCAATATCAATGATGTGTTATTGATGCCTACAGCACAAGCCAATCCATATAGTTATTTTAAAGAAAACTAATAGGTTTATGGCTCCTTATTGATGCCTGATATTTGATTCATTTTTTTATTCTGCAGCATGAAGAATCCCATTCTTAAACTAGCAATACCTAATATTCTTAGTAATATTACCGTTCCGCTAGTAGGTATTGTAGATTTAGCTTTAATGGGACACTTAAACTCTGAATTGCATCTGAATGCTATTGCTATTGGAGGTGCTATTTTTAGTTTTATCTATATGAGCTTTGGTTTTTTGCGCATGGGAACTACAGGCTTTGTAGCTCAAGCACATGGAAGTAATAATAAAGCAGAATTGGTGCATATTTTTATTAGAGCTATTTTGGTGGCTTTTGGGATTGCTTCTGTTTTATTAATACTTCAAATTCCCATAGGGAGGCTGAGTATATTTCTTTTAGATGCAGGTCAGGAGGTTAATCAAGAGGCTTTAAACTATTTTCATATTCGCATTTTTGCTGCTCCTGCTACTTTGGGCTTATACGCCATTATGGGTTGGTTTATAGGCAGACAAGATACCAAGACACCTTTATTTCTGGCTCTTGTAATAAATGTTGGCAATGTGGGCTTTAACCTTTTATTTATCAAAGTATTTGGAATGAAATCGACTGGTGTGGCCTGGGGGACTCTAATAGCTCAATATTTGGGATTTGTGTTAGGATTATTGATTATTTATAAAAGAAATATTGCCCTTTGGAAGCTTTGGGATTGGCAAAAAGTGATAGAAAGAGAGAAGCTTAAGCAATTTTTTTCCATCAATAGAGATATATTTTTGAGAACCTTATTGCTAATATTTACTTTAAGCTTTTTTACAGCAAGTTCGGCAAAAATGAGCTCGCAAATTTTAGCAGTAAATACTATTTTATTACAGTTTTTCATGTTCTTTACCTATTTTATCGATGGCTTTGCCAATGCTGCTGAGGCCTTGGTTGGAAAACATATAGGAGCGTTTAATAAGGAAGGTTTGAAACCATTAATCAGACGAATATTTTTGTGGGCATTTGGCATAAGTCTTCCTTTTGCTGTGGGGTATTTATTTTTTGGTGAGTTTATAATGATGTTACTTACTGATATTCCTGCTGTGATAGATGCTGCTCAACCTTATTTTATTTGGATTGGAATAATGCCTATTTTAAGTTTTGCCGCTTTTATATGGGATGGTGTTTTTGTGGGGGCTATTCAGGCAAAAGCCATGCGTAATACTATGCTGATTAGTAGCTTAGTGGTTTTCTTTCCTTTATATTTTCTTTTACAGCCTTCTCTAGGAAATCATGGATTATGGATTGCCTTTAATGCATTTTTGTTTAGTAGAGGTTTGTTATTACATATACTGTCTGCTAAGTATATTTTCCGGTAGGATTAAAGGTGCGAAAGATCTTCTTCTAATAAGTGTTCAGGTTGTTTTGGTATTAAATTTTGTATTCTTCCAATTTATTGGATTGTTGATAATATATTTTTTTATTTTGTGGTATTCTACATTGTCCCTGATTATATGATCATTATAATTTGGTTGAAAAAAATGATTATTCCTGTTGTATTTCGGAATATCTAAATTGTTTTCATCAATATAATCGTCAATTTTCGAATTAATTGCAGATTTATATCCTGCAATAAATGATGATATTGATTTTGGTAATCGTTGTAATTGCAGAGACGCACGGCCGTGCGTCTGTTCGTGAGTGTCCGTATTCCCATCTGAAATATCAATATCATTTTTTTTCAATTCAACAATAGCGTGAATATGGTTGGGCATTATAATAAATTCGTCTAAAAATAATTCATTGCGTATTCTGAATGATTTATGCCATTCGGTTTCAATGATTTTACCAAAATCGGATAATATCATTTTGCGATTCTCGATTTCACCTAAATTACATACACGGTTTTGGGTAACAATAGTAATAAAATAATACCCATTACCCGAATAATCCCAATGGGGCATTCTGTGTGATTTTATACGGTATTTATTTTTGTATTTATCCATTTATTACACACAAAGTTTTTTTGGTAATGGTAAATAAAACCTACAACTGCAAGAATCCTTTAATTCTATTTCACAATAGTACCCAAATGTTCTCCATTAACAATACGAAGCAGATTGCCTTTGGTATTCATATCGAAAACATAAATGGGCAGTTTATTTTCTTTACAAAGTGTAAAAGCCGTTAAATCCATAATTTTTAGATTTTTTTCATAGGCTTCATCAAAACTTATTTCGCTGTATTTTTTAGCTGTTGGGTCTTTTTCAGGATCGGCAGTATAGATGCCATCAACTCGGGTTCCTTTCATTATCACATCAGCTTCTATTTCTACAGCACGGAGTGCAGAGGCAGTATCGGTAGTAAAAAAGGGGTTTCCTGTTCCGCCTGCAATCACTACTACATAACCTTGGTTTAAATAATCATTGGCTATTTTTCGGCTCATAGGTTCAGCCATAGGTTTTAAAATTAGTGTAGACAAAAGCTTTACTTTCAAACCTGCTTTTTCTAAAGCACCTTGCAAAGCCATAGAATTAATAACAGTAGCCAACATACCCATATAATCGCCTTGCACTCGGTCCATTCCTTCGCCAGCACCTTGCAAACCACGGTAAATATTTCCTCCTCCAATAACAACACCTACTTGTGTTCCGGAATCAATCACCTGCTTAATCTCTTCGGCATAGGTAGCCAAACGTTCAGGATCAATACCATATTGTTGATCACCCATAAGGGCTTCTCCGCTTAGTTTTAAAAGTATCTTATTGAAGTTCATATAATTAGCTTTTGTATTTCTTTTTGGTAAAGATAGGATTATTTTCTAAATATTTGAGCTGTTATTGTTTAAGACGATGGTATTTAAGAAGTTCCTTGGCGAGCTAATATTATCTTTTTTAATAAAAAAGAAATAGTCCTGAGCGGATCCGATGACTATCGGATCGAAGGATAGTATTCTTTAATCAAATATTTTTAAAAGACACTATACTTCAATCTCACTGGCCTGTTTCACCTATAGCACATATGTGTCAACCTAAGGATAACTTATTTCTACATAATTAAGATAAAATATATTCTGTTAGAGTTTATACTGCCTTAGGAAAGTGGCAG
>JAOZUW010000022.1:0-24882 GCA_029938465.1 Bacteroidales bacterium
GGTGGTTTTGTTTGGCGTTTTATTGATGCTGATAATTATTATGTTGTAAGAGCTAATCCTCTGGAAGATAATGTTGTGCTATACAAAGTAGAAAAGGGTAAAAGAACAGATTTAGCTGTCTTGGGAAAAGGAAGAACTTATGGCGTTGACGTAAAACCACTTGGCGATGATTGGAATAATTTGAAGTTAACTGTTACGGATAATATATTTACTGTTTATCTAAATAATGATCAGATATTTCAGGTAAAAGATGAAACCTTTAAAAACAAAGGTAAAGTTGGGCTTTGGACAAAAGCAGATGCCGTGAGCTACTTTGATGATTTTCAGATTATAAAAAAGTAAAGCAAAATTAAAAAATAGCTGAAAAAGCTGAACTCCATAAAATATTAAAACAGATCTTATTGGTCTTGTAATTTCTTCTCAAATATTAAAATTTCATCTCTTAAACGAGCTGCTTCAATAAAATCGAGCTCTTTAACTACTTTTCTCATTTCTTTTTGGAGTTTTGCAATGGCTTTTTGTATTTGATTTTTAGTCATATATTCCACTACTGGATCGGCAGCCTGGCTGCTTTCCAAAGGTCCTGAATATGCTAGTGGTCCTTTGGATTTCCCCATCACATTGCCCAAAACATTCTCTAAGGGTTTTACTATTTGCCTAGGAGTAATATTATGCTCTATATTATATGCCATCTGTTTTTCACGTCTGCGATCAGTTTCATCCATTGTTCTTTGCATACTATCAGTTATTTTGTCGGCATACATAATTACTTTGGAATTGATGTTTCGTGCCGCCCTGCCAGCTGTTTGTGTCAAAGATCGCTCAGAGCGTAAAAAACCTTCTTTATCGGCATCAAGGATAGCTACCAGAGACACTTCAGGTAAGTCTAAGCCTTCTCTTAGTAGGTTCACTCCTACCAAAACATCAATTACTCCCAAACGCAAATTATGCATAATTTCAACTCGCTCCAAAGTATCCACATCAGAGTGTATATAGGAAGTTTTGATATTAAGATTCAATAAATATTTAGTGAGTTCCTCTGCCATTCTTTTCGTTAAAGTAGTCACCAATACTCGCTCATTTTTTTTCACTATAGTATCTACTTCATCAAGCAAATCATCTATTTGATTCATACTAGGGCGAACTTCAATAGGTGGATCCAATAAACCTGTAGGCCTTATCAGTTGTTCTACTACTACACCTTGACTTTGTTGTAACTCATAATCAGCAGGAGTGGCACTTACGTATATGATTTGATTGACTACACCTTCGAACTCATCGAACTTCAAAGGGCGATTATCCATAGCACTAGGTAAGCGGAAACCATGTTCCACTAAAACCTGTTTTCTGGATCTATCTCCTCCATACATTGCCCTCAATTGAGGAACTGTAACATGGGATTCATCAATGACCATTAAAAAATCTTGAGGAAAATAATCGAGCAAACAGAAAGGGCGTGAACCTGTTTTCCTACCATCAAAATAGCGTGAATAGTTTTCGATACCCGAACAATAGCCTAGTTCCTTGAGCATCTCCACATCATAACTTACTCTATCCTCCAGTCTTTTAGCTTCTAAACCACTTCCGTTTTCTTGAAAAAAGGTGATTTGCTTTCCTAAGTCCAACTGGATATTTTTTACGGCATCATGCATTTTATCTCGAGTAGTCACGAAAATATTTGCTGGATAAATGGTCATCTCACTTAAGGATTCTATCATTCCTCCGGAAATAGGATCAATAATTTCCAAACTTTCTATTTCGTCTCCCCAAAAGCTGATGCGAAAAGCATGATCATCATAAGCCGGAAAAACATCCACAGTATCTCCTTTTACTCTAAAATTACTCCTCTCAAATTTAATCTCACTTCTGGAATACAAACTATCCACCAGCCGACGTAAAAAAGCATCTCTATCAATCACATCACCAACTTGCAAAGCAATAACATTGCTTGAAAAATCCTCTGGATTTCCAATACCATAAATACAAGAAACCGAACTCACCACTATCACATCTCGCCTACCCGAAAGCAAAGCACTGGAGGCGCTCAATCGCAGTTTTTCTATTTCATCATTAATACTTAAATCCTTTTCGATATAGGTATTGGAAGAAGGCAAAAAAGCTTCGGGTTGGTAATAATCGTAATAACTCACAAAATACTCTACTGCATTTTCAGGAAAAAACTGCTTAAACTCCGCATAAAGTTGAGCCGCAAGAGTTTTATTATGAGATAATACTAGTGTTGGCCTATTCAAATTCTGTATCACATTGGCAATAGTATAAGTTTTTCCTGAGCCCGTAACACCAAGCAAGACCTGATAATCATCACCATTTATTATTCCATCTGTAAGCTGATCAATAGCCTGAGGCTGATCACCTGTAGGCTTAAATGCCGATGTGAGTTTGAATTTCATTTCCCTGTCTCAAATTTAACCAATATAGGATAATGATCTGATAAATCAGGTTTTAAGACCTGATAATCCACCACCTTAAAATTCTCTGCAAACAACACATAATCTATTCGCATTGGGGGCAAATCACCATTAAAAGTATTGCTATAACCATTTCCTTTCTCTCTAAAAGCATCCCTCATTTTATTAGAAATATGCTGAAAAGCAAAGGAAGCTGGAGTATCGTTAAAATCACCTACTACAACTACTGGATAAGGGCTATTATCTATTTCTTTCTTTATTGTTCGCGCCTGAAAACTCCTTTTAATACTATATTTTTTTAATTTTTGTATTAGTCTAACTATTCTATTACGCTTTTCTGTATCAATCTTCGTTTCGTTTTTTGTAAAAATATGATAATCAGATCTGTTAAAATGATTAGACTCTAAATGAAGATTAAATAAACGAATAGTATCTTTTTCTATTTTCAAATCCACATAAAAACCATAAGCTTTTCCATCCAGATAAAAGTCATAACTATTTAGAATAGGATATTTTGTATACAAAACTATTAAATCTAAAAACTCATGCGTGTTTTCTTTTAAATAGGGCGTTATATGCATGTTAGCTAATGCCAATCTATTCTTATAATCCAGCTCTGCCCTTACTCCTTTTGTTGGATAAGTCTGAAACTCCTGAAAACAAATAATTTCAGCTGATTGATCAGCAACAAATTCTACAATCTGATTCCTGATCATCTTATCACCTCTGTAAGCATTATTATTACTTAAATTTCGAGCATTAAAACTAAATAAAGAAATCGTATTTTCAGTCTCTTCTATGGGCTCACTATTCTGATATTGAAAATGATCTAAAATTAACGAATAGGATAAAATTAGTGCTAAAAGAGAATATAGAAAATACCGTTTCAAAAACATTAGCCAAAACAAAACAAATACTATGTTAATGATAAGCAAAGCAGGAAATGCGAAAGCCAAAATCGTCAAAGGCCAAAAAATATCCGGTGCCAATAAAGGTGATAATTGAGTTATAAGCAATAAAATGATAAACCCATAATTCACCCATAAAAGTGGCCTAAAACGAAATATACTTTTTTTTGGTTTTTTAGTTAATGATTTTGGCATTTGACAAATATAAAAAAAACAGATAATAAAACAGCAGGATAAATATAATTGATAACTTTGTATTTTAAAATTAAGGAATAATAAAATAAAAGCAAGTATATGGACAAAAATTATTTTGCACACGAAACCGCAGTTATAGATGATAATTGCAAGATTGGAGATGGTGTTAAGATATGGCATTTCAGTCATATTATGAGCCGTTGCGAGATAGGAGAAAACTGTAATATTGGACAGAATGTAGTGGTATCTCCCGAAGTCATTTTAGGCAAAAATGTAAAAATTCAGAATAATGTATCTATATACACTGGAGTTATTTGTGAAGATGATGTGTTTTTAGGTCCAAGTATGGTTTTTACCAATGTGACCAACCCACGTAGTGCTGTTGTTCGTCGTGGCGAATATGCCCGTACTTTGGTAAAAAAAGGAGTAAGCATTGGTGCTAATGCTACTATTGTTTGTGGGCATGATATTGGCGAATTTGCTTTTATTGGCGCAGGTGCAGTAGTTACTAAAACAGTTCCTGCCTATGCTCTGGTAGTTGGAAACCCTGCTAAGCAAATTGGCTGGATGAGTGAGTATGGTCAACGACTAAACTTTGATAAAGACGGTATTGCCATTTGTGAAGAAAGTAAAGAAAAGTATATTTTAGAAGGCGAAGTAGTTTCTAAAATATAGATAAAATTATTCAAAAAAAAGGTTTGAAGTTATATAACTTCAAACCTTTTTTTTATTTACTCAAATTTAATTATTATTTCTTAATTGACTTACCAGCTTTGAAATTTTTCAAACCCATTTGTAAAAAATCAACAAAATGATCTACATTAAGGTCATAAGCCTTAGGCTGCACTAATGTCTCACCATCAGAGTTTAACAATACATAATAGGGTTGTGCATTTACATTATACTTGGCAATCTGTAAGTCGGCAAATTTCCTACCTACGGTTTTCTTAACTTTACCATCATAAGTAGAAGTTACCCAATCGCTCTCTGGCATTTTAGCCTTATCATCTACATAGAGCGCAACTACAATATATTCATTTCTCAATAGCTTAAGAACTGCAGGATCGGCCCATACATTAGCTTCCATTTCACGACAATTTACACAAGCATGCCCTGTAAAATCAACAAATATTGGTTTGTTTTGTTCTTTAGCGCAAGCCAAAGCCTGATCATAATCAAAGTATCCTTCAAGCCCATGAGGTAAATGTAAAAACTCTTTATACTTTGGAACCTCACAAATCGACTTGGTATCACTTCCTACAGACCCTCCACCTTTAGCATTCTCTCTAATTATTTTAGTCACACTAAAGTCCTGAGTATGCATAGGTGGAATATATCCTGATAATGCTTTTAGAGGAGCTCCCCACATTCCAGGAATCATATACACAACAAAAGCAAAAGTACCAATAGCTAAAAACAATCTAGGCACACTTAAGAAAGGCAAATCACTATCATGAGAAAATTTCAATTTACCTAATAAGTATATACCCATCAATGTGAAAATCACAATCCATAATGCTAAATATACTTCTCTGTCTAATAATCCCCAATGGTAAGTTTGGTCAGCCATACTTAGGAATTTTAAACCTAAAGCTAATTCTAAGAAACCTAAAACTACTTTTACTGAGTTTAACCATCCACCAGATTTTGGTAATTTGTTTAACCACTGTGGGAAATAAGCAAATAGCGTAAATGGTAATGCAAATGCCAAAGAGAATCCTAACATCCCAATAATTGGTTTGAGGAAAGCACCACCGGCTGCTTCTACTAAAATAGTTCCAACTATTGGACCAGTACAGCTAAAAGAAACCAATACCAATGTAAGCGCCATAAATATTGGACCTACAAATCCACCTTTATCTTCGTTGGCTGTAGACTTGTCTACAATCCAGTGAGGCATAACAATCTCGAACATACCAAAGAAGGATGCCGCAAAGATTACAAAAATGACAAAGAATAAAATATTAGGCAACCAGTGAGTAGACAAGAAATTTGCAATTCCAGGACCAGCTACAACAGCCAAAACACTACCAATAAAAACATATATGGCTACAATAGCGATACCATATACGGTGGCTTCCATTCTACCTTTAGCTTTGTTTTCTCCACCTTTCATAAAGAAAGAAACCGTCATTGGAATCATAGGGAAAACACATGGAGTTAAAATACCAGCCAATCCAAAAAGGAAACTAACTAAGAAAAATCCCCATAATGAATTTTCCCCTTCCCCAGTTAAACTGTTTGTACTTTCGTCAGCAGTAATAACCGCTGCGTTTTCATCATTAAACACAAATTCAAATTCTTCATCGGCAGGTGGCAAACAACGAGTATCGTCACAGCTCATATAGTTTACATAGCCTTTTATCACAACTTTTTCTTCAGTGAGAAGTTTAAAATGTGCTGTAAATGTGGTTTTATCGGCAAAAAACTTCAATGTCATATTGAAGTTTTTATCAAACTCCTCAATAGGTTTGCTTTCTTCTATTTCACCAACAAGCTCATAAGCTGCACTTTCCTCAAACACAAAAGTGGTTGCTGGTGGGGCCATCAAGTTACCATCAGAATCCTTAATATCTTGTGAATACAAATGCCAATGTTTGTCAATAGTAGCTTTATACTTTATAACTACTTCGTCATCTGTTACTTTTTCGGCAGTAACTTTCCATTTCACAGGAAATAATAATTCTTGTGCAGAAAGCTGTTGATTTAGTCCAAAAATACTTAATACAAATACTGCAAATAAAATGAAAATCTTCTTCATAGGTCGAATTGTTGTTTCGTAATTTTTATTAAAGTTGAGTAAACTTTAATAAATTTTTTCAAAAGGCAAATTTAATAGAAAAAATCAATTTATGGGCCTCTTTTTAATATAAGTGCAAAATAAATGTAAATAATTAATAAAAAGAATAATCTTGTGTATTAATTACAACACAATGATAAGTTTTTAGAATAATTAACGATAAATAGTCCTTTTTCATAAGCGCATAGGATAATTGGAAATAATTAGCTTATTTTGTAGGACAAAAAAAAATAAATATGTTGGTTATTGGAATAGCAGGTGGTTCAGGTTCTGGAAAAACCACTGTAGTAAAAAAAATCATAGCAAACTTACCAAAGGATTCGGTAACAATTATCCCACAAGATGCCTATTATAAAGACAATGGTCATCTTTCAGCTGAAGACCGAAAAAAAATCAATTTTGACCATCCTGGTTCCATAGAATTTGATTTGCTGAATAAGCATGTGGATATATTATTGAGTTCCAACTCCATACACATGCCTATTTACAATTATGTAACCTGTTCCAGAGCTAAAGAAACCAAAGAAATTGTTCCAACAAAAGTAATGATTATAGAAGGAATTTTAGTGATGACCAATCGCCAACTTCGTGATAAAATGGATATTAAAGTATTTGTTGATGCCGATGCTGACGATAGACTGATGCGTATTATACGCCGAGATATGGAAGAGCGTGGCAGAAGTTATATTGACACCTTAGAACACTATGAAAATTGGGTAAAACCGATGCATCAAAACTTTATTGAACCTACAAAAAGGTATGCTGATGTAATAGTTCCTCAAGGAGGTACAAACCTTGTTGCTATTGATATTTTATCGACAAAAATACATCAAAGCATGTAATCGTTTCAAAAAGTTTTTACATTTATAGCTAACAAAAAATCGTTAATATTTTCTTATTCAATCTATGATAACACAAAGAACAATCTGTATTTTTGTAAAAAAAAGTAATGAAATTCATTAAAATCATTAAAAACAGATACTTGATAGCTACTCTAATCTTCTTAGGGTATTTAATGATTTTCGATCAATATAATTTCCGGGCACAATATCGATTAATGAGTGAATTAAATCATTTAGAGAAAGAAAAAGAATTTTATCAATCTCAATTAACCAAAGATAGTAATACCTATTATACCCTTTTTGATAATAATGAAAACTTAGAGCGTTTTGCTCGAGAACGTTTCAAAATGAAAAAAGAAAATGAGGATATTTTTCTCATCATCAGAGAATAATTCAGAAAAAATGATGTCACTATTAATCAATTGTTATTTTTGCAAGGAATAAATGATTTACTATGCTAAGTATACAGGATTATCACCAAAAAATTAAATCTAAAATCGATTCTCAGAATTACCTCCAGCAACCTATTGAGTTATATGAACCCATCAGATACACTATGCAATTGGGAGGCAAAAGACTTCGACCTACCTTAACCCTATTAGCCTGCGATATTTTTAATGGAAATATTGACGAAGCAGTAAATGCTGCCTTAGGTTTGGAAACCTTTCATAATTTCACTTTGCTCCACGATGATATTATGGACAAAGCACCCATTAGAAGAGGACAACCCACTGTATATAAAAAATGGGATGCTAATCGTGCTATTTTGAGTGGTGACACCATGATGGTTTTAGCTTATGATTGTCTTTTAAAATCACCAAAAGATTTATTGTTTGATCTTTTTACTGTCTTTAATAAAGTGGGAAAAGAAGTCTGTGAAGGACAGCAATATGATATGAATTTTGAGACCACAAGCTCAGTAAGTATTGATGACTATTTAGAAATGATTAAACTCAAAACTGCTGTACTCATTGGAGGTAGTCTTCATGTAGGAACTATTATTGCCAGAGCAAGCCAGAAACATGCCCAACTGATGTATAATTTTGGTGAAAAAGTTGGGATGGCTTTTCAGCTACAAGACGATTTATTAGACGCTTTTGGCGACAGCTCATTATTTGGTAAACAAACAGGAGGTGATATTCGCGCCAACAAAAAGACTTATTTATATTTAAAAGCTTGTGAGGTATCTAATAGCACTGATCATCAAAGATTAAAAGATCTATACACCATTCAAGATGAAAATAATCAAGCCAAAGTAGATGAAGTAATTACACTCTTTGAAAAATATAATATTGAAGCCCTTACAAAAAATTTAATGGAAGATTTTTATAAAGAAGCCATGAGTTTTCTACAAAAAATAGGTCTTGATGATGATAAAGAAAAAGCCCTTATTGGAATTGCTGATACTTTAATGAAAAGAAATACTTAATATTTTTATTAAATAGACGGTTTTACAGGAACAGTATAAGTTCTTGACTGAGATAAATCACTAATTAAATCATGTACTTTTAAAGTAACCGGAAAACTTTTTGTTTGGTTGGTATTATTGCTAAAAGTAAAACTTGGATCTTTTATGTGTGATTGGGGACCATGCTCACCAAAAGTCCAGGTGTAAGTACAGCTATCCAAATTTATCACCTCTGAATAATTCGTAAACTGAACAGTAACCGGAGCAGGCCCATCATTTCCTGAAAAAGAAAATGCAGCCACAGGATAATTTGCACTATCTGGTGGATCTATTTTATTATCCTCTTTAGAACAAGAAATAAAAATAATTGCACTTAAAATAAAAGTAATTGTCAATAGCCTTGTTTTCATGATTTTGAGATCTAAATATTTCTGATGCAAATATAACAGATAATTTTTACGAAAAAATCTTTGAAATCATTCCGTAGTATCCATGTTTTTATATTTTTGCCATGTAATTGATCCAAAAAATAAAGAATATAAACGAATCTCACATTAACATCAGTTAATTTATACAAAAAGCGAGATTCAAAAGATGAAAAAGATGAAAACAAACGAAGAAAAGGACCACGGCAGACAAGAGTTATATTCTAAAGTCATAAGAGCAGGAAAGAGAACCTATTTTTTCGATGTTAAGGCTACCAAATCAGGTGATAAATACATTACTATTACTGAAAGCAAAAGACGTTTTGATGAAGAACAAGGAAAGTTTGTCTACGAGAAACATAAATTATTTCTTTTTCAAGAGGATTTTGAAAAATTTTTGGATGGTTTTAATAATGCAACTGGTTTTATTAATGGTGACACAATTGAAGAAGAACTGCAACCTAATCTTACTACAAAAGTAGAGTTTGAAGATTTGGATAACTAAATAGAATCTACTGAAAAGCAATCTCTTTTAATTAGATCTCATAGAATGTTATCGAGTTATTTTTGATTTGCATTATTTTAGTAAATTTCTGTTTAATACTTGAATGATCTAAATACAGCCTATCTTGATACGATATATAATAGAATATTTCTTGTATCTTTGCTAGTCAAATAAAAGGGTAAAATGGAGAATAAAACAAAAATATGTATCATTGGAGCAGGTGCCATGGGTACTTCTTTAGGGAATGCTCTGGCTTTAAAACAAGAATTAGAAGTTGTATTACTTACCAATGAAGAAGATGTGGCCGAATCTATTAATAAAGATCACGTCAATGAAAAATACTTTCCAAGCACCACATTAACCTGGCGACTTAGAGCCACTACCGATGTTAAAATTTTAGCTGATTTTCCTTATGTTTTTCTAGCCATCCCTTCTTCTGCAATCTTTGAATATATTGAACTCCACAAAAGTCTTTTCCAAACTGACGTTAGATTGATCAGCTTAGCCAAAGGCTTAAGTAAAGATGAGCATTATACTATTGCTGAAAGCTTAATGGCAAACTATGATTTTAAAATCGCTACCCTTAAAGGACCTACTTTTGCTCGTGAGCTTATTAATAATATGCCAACTGCTTTTACCGTTGGAGCTAAAGATGTTACTCTCTTTCGAGAAATTAAAGAAATAGTTAAAGGCACTTGTATTCATTTGGATTATTCTACCGATGTTAGAGGTGTTGAACTTTTAAGTGTATTGAAAAACATTTATGCCATTGCCATAGGAATTGTAGATGCCCAATACGACTCACCTAATCTTCGTTTTTTATTCCTAACCAAGGCTTTTACTGAAATGCGATCCATTTTAATAAAATTTGATGGTAAAAAGAAAACATTATTCAAATATTGTGGGTATGGAGACTTTGGGCTTACAGCTCTTAACGATTTAAGCAGAAACCGCACCTTAGGTTTACTAATTGGAAAGGGGTTTTTTAGTGAAAGTAATTCCAACTTAGTATTGGAAGGCAAAAGAGCCTTAGATATTTTTTATGAAATGATAAAAGCTGATAATGGTGAGCAATACCGAATGATTGAAGAGCTTAACAAGGTGCTTTCAGGAAGTTATGATATTGCTAGCTTTATTCATGAAGTTTTAGAAGAGCACGAAAATGTGCCTATTGATTAAATGACCAGCTAGCTCTTACATCCTGCAAAAGCATATCCAATTGCTGGGTGAGGTTTTTCCGACTGTATTTAGAAATATCCTTGCTTGAAAAATCTTGAACCCCACTTTGGAACTTCACAAACTGATTCCTTATCTCTATTTGGAGATTTTCTTTATCCTCAAAATCAAATATAGCTCCTGCATTGGTTTCAGTAAGTATTTTTGCAATATCACCCTCTGTTGAACCTTGGGCTATTATAGGACGTTTAGCCGCAAGATATTCAAAAAACTTTCCGGTTAAAATACCTTTTGCATTGGGAGTATTGTTAATGGGTAAATATAATATATGGGCACTTTGTTGTATTGCCGCAATTTGTTGATATGGGATATAAGAAGTAATGGTAGCATATTCTAAAAGCTTGTATTCCAAAAGTAATTCTCGCGCTTTTATATCCAGCTTTCCGATAAACTTTAGCTCCAAATGTTTTTCAAACTCCCGCTCTGTTTTTAATAAAGTAGCAATAGCGGCATAAAAACTCCTATGACATCTATCAGCATTGAGCATACCAATATGAGCAATAGTAAATTTTTTATCTAAAACCGTATTTGTGGATATTTCGCCATCAAAACCATTGGTGATCACATTAATTTTTGCTTGATGATGAATAGTCTTGAATTCTTTTTTCATTTCTTCGCCAACTACAATAATACGATCTGCAGTCTCTAACACTTTCTTTTCTAGAGCATGTTGTTTCTTATCTGCCCAAGTTGTTATAGGTAACGTTTGATAAAAATCAATATTGGTCCAGGGATCTCTAAAGTCAGCAACCCACTTAATTGGAAGATTTTTCTTTAACTGCAAAGCTATTAAGTGCATAGAATGAGGTGGGCCAGAGGAAATGACAAGATCTATATTCTCTTGTACCATATATTTCTTCAAAAAACGAGCAGATGGTTTTATCCAAAACATTTTTGCATCAGGAATAAAAATATTTGCCCTAATAAAAAGTGCGAACCTCTCTGTCCATTTCCTCTTATTTTGTTTTTCCTCTGTAAGAAAACCCGCATTAAAACTTCCTTTTTTTCCAGTGATGTTTTTATAAAAACCAAAGGGTTCCCATATTGTTTTTTTAATCACTTTTACCTGAGGAGGAATATCATCTAATAAACCTTTGTCCAGAGCTGGAGCCTCAGGATTTTCTGCGGTATAAATATGAGGCTCATAACCTAATTGCACTAGGTATTTAGTAAATTTAAGCCACCGCTGAACCCCAGCACCACCTGCTGGAGGCCAATAATAAGTCAATATCAATACCTTATTATTTTTCATGCTAATTATTCCTGAGTTGCTTTATTAGCTTCAAAATATATCTTTATTTCTCGTCCTATAATCCCAATAAAAGCTAATAGCAGTAGAATCGACCCTATCAAAGCAACTATTTCACCAGTTTGATAACTCTTTGGCTCAAATTTAAACTCCACCTGATGTGTACCTGCAGGAATAAGCATAGCTCTTAAAGTATAATCAGCTCTAAAATGAGGTGATAATTCACCATCAATATATGCATTCCAACCTTTGCTATAATAAATCTCACTAAAAACCGCCAATTGTTCACTTTTGGCTTGACTTTTATAAGTCAAATGATTCGATTTATATGCTGTTAGCTCTATCGTATTATTTTCGTCAAATTCAATTTTTAAAGCATTCAATTCCTCACTAAATCGCTGATCAATAAGAGCCGTTTTTTTTGTATCCAGATGAGCAAGTTTGCTCATCTCATCATTTGCATTTTCAGCCCATTTATAATCCTGAACAAACCATACATTGCCATTGGTATAATTATTAATAATTGGTGGTGACTGTGGATTATAGATTATATACTTAGTGTTGAGCATATTTAAACTACCCAAGCCCGAAAGTATTCGATTAATCTCCTGAGGATCACCGGAATTCTGAAGCACATTTACAATACCAGCTATCTCTTGTTGCAATCTATGATCAATCATATCCTGATATCTACCTAATTTAGCTGAATGATAACCACCTATAGATTTGTGATAATAGCTGGTGGCCCCATCATTAAAGGGGTTTCCCAAATTTAGCACTCTATAATCCAGACTTTTATCTTTTAAGATAGCTTGATCAGCAACAGAAGGCGCATAAGGGTTTTCAATCTTCCGTTTTTTTGCAAAATTCTCTTTGTTCACATATCTTTTATCTATGCTGTACATATCGGCAAATAATAGAACGGCAAAAGAAATAATTAAAATATTTTTATTGATTTTCTTAATAGAATACACATAAATAACTGCAGCCATTAGTAAAATAAAGATAAAGCTACGTATGGCATCAGCTTTAAAAATACTTATTCGCGCAGCTTCCATATTTACCACAAACTCAGCAATATTTGGATTATTAGTATCTAATTGAGCAGCTTCCATTTGGCTTAAAAAGCTGAAAAACATATTTGGAAGAAGATAAAAGGCTAAAAGTAAACCACCGGTAAATCCAAAAGCAATAAAGAATTCTTTTGACTTTTCCTTTATTATTGTTGGCTGTTGCACAATTTTCCATAAAGCCAAAATAGCTAAAACAGGAATGGTAAATTCAGCCAATATTAATATCATACTTACAGCTCTAAATTTGTTATAAAGTGGCATATAATCTAAAAAGAATTCTGTGAGAGGCATCAGGTTTTTCCCCCAAGCTAAAGATATACTCAAGACCGTGCCCGCAAAGAGAGCCCATTTTAGCCATCCCTTAACATAAAACATACCCAAAACAAAAAGAAAGATCATAATAGCACCAGCATAAGTTGGTCCTGAAGTAAAAGGTTGATCACCCCAATAGGATGATATTCTATTTTGAGCAAAAGCATTTCTTAATCGCGGATCAACTTCTTCCATGGCTTTTTTATTGGCTGCCAAAGCACCAGAACCTCCACCTTTCACATTAGGAAAAAGCAAACTCCAAGACTCCCCAATTCCATAACTCCATTGGGTAATATATTCGTAATCTAATCCACTATCAAGTGCTTTACCTTCTTCAACAATATTAGCTTTTCCTCTCATACTCTCAGCGGAGTACTCTTGAGTAACCCACAGATTTGTAATCACAGGTAATACTGCAAAAACCGCTGCTACAATCAGCACAGCACTAGCTTTTGCAAAATTTGGTAATTCTTTTCTTTTAAGATGATCAATAAAAATTGCGATGCTTAAAATCACGATAAATAACAGTAGATAATAGGTAATTTGAAAGTGATTTGCAGAGATTTCCAAAGCAGCAAAAAAAGCAGTTAAAACTCCTCCCAGCAAATACTTACCTCTGTAAGTAAGAATAATACCAGCCACAATGGGTGCCATATAGGCTATAGCATGTGCTTTAGAATTATGACCTGCTTCCAGGATAATAAAGAAATAAGAAGAAAATGCAAAACCAAAAGCCCCCACAATGGCTAACCATGGGTCTACCCCCAAGACCACCAACAAAAAAAAGAAACCCATAAGATAAAGGAATATTAAAAAAACAGGATGTGGTAATCCTAGGCGAATAGCTTTATCAACTTTAGTCATCCAATTATTAGGATATCGTGTTGATATTTGATAAGCAGGCATTCCACCAAACATACCGTTAGTCCATAATGGCTCCTCACCATTATTTTCAGCACGAAAATCCACAATTTCTTTCGACATCCCTTTAAATATTGTAATATCGCTTTGCTTCATTTTTTTGCCTTCCAAAACTGGGCTCATATAAATGAAAGCTACAATAATAAAGGTGATCACTGCTGCTATATAGGGTAAAAGTTTTTTAAGTAGATTTTTATCCATCTTAAGTATTATTTATTATTTTCATCTATTTCTTCAAAATCCACATAATCACCTAATTCTTCTTTGGCTTTCTGATGGGATTCTTCTTTGACACTACTTTCTTGTTGCTTTTCCTTTTGTTGTTGAGCTTGAAAGGCAGTATTCTGCATGTTCTTCTGCACTTTAGTCATAAAGTACTTCATCACAAAAGGAGCAATAAACCGTAGGATATATGGTGTTATGAAAAAAATTAATAAGATTATTAGTAAAATCTTCATACTATTCTGTTTTTTTTGCGAATTTAAGGCAAAAATAGTAGTTTGTAAACGAAATATCTAAATCTATAGCCTTTTTTAAGAAAAATAAAGAAGTTCAGCTGTTTTTTCCTACTTTTGGGCATCACAATATATAACATTATGAAACAAAAAATACTCCTTATAAGTTTTCTTTTGATAAGTATTATATTGCTTATCATTGTATTTCCGGCACAAAAAAATGAGAACTCTACTCTAGCAAAAAATCAGAAACCATCTCAATGGTTTTATCAACAAAGAGCTTTCCCTTTTCAAACTATAAACAGAAAAGCACAACAAGAGGCAATCAAACAAAGTATTACACTAAGAAATAATAGCAAATCAGATTTTCAATGGATATCAGAAGGTCCCATAAATATTGGTGGACGTCTTACTGATGTGGAATTAAGCCCTGATAATCCTGAAACCATTTTCTTGGGAGCTGCCAGCGGAGGTGTTTTTCGCTCTACTGATAATGGAGTTCATTTTGAAGCTATCTTTGATGATAATTCTAATCTTTCTATCGGAGATATTGCCATTGCCCCAGGCAATTCTCAAATAATTTATGTGGGGACCGGAGAAGCTAACCCAGGAGGTGGATCTATGGCTTACGATGGTGATGGGATATATAAAAGCACTGATGAAGGAGATACCTGGCAGCATATTGGATTACCAGAAATAGGTTCTGTTGGTAGAATTCAAGTATCCCCATCTAATGAAAACGTGGCATACGTAGCTGCTATGGGGTATTTATTTGAAAATAATAGTCAAAGAGGTGTATTTAAAACTACTGATGGTGGTGAAAGCTGGGAAAATATTTTATACCTCAACGATTCTACTGGAGCTATAGATTTGGCCATTCATCCTCAAAATCCAGCTATTATTTATGCAGCCACATGGCAAAGGGTACGCCGCTTAGAATACTATACTTATGGTGGTGAGGGCTGCGGAATATATCGCTCAACTGATGGTGGAGAAAACTGGGAAGAATTAAACTCTGGCTTACCATCTGGAAATAATGTGGGGAGAATTGGAATTGGGATTTCTCAAAGTGATCCAAATATATTGTATGCTATTTATGCTGATAAAATAGGTTATTTTCAAGGATTGTATAAAAGTGAAGATGCAGGAGATTCCTGGTCACAAACCAATGATGCCTCCCTGAGTGATATGTACTCCAGTTATGGTTGGTGGTTTGGAAGATTAAAAATTGATCCAAATAACCCGGAAATAGTTTATGCTATTGGTTTTCATTTATATAAAACCTCCAATAGTGGATCTTCCTGGAATAAGATCTCTTCCAATGTTCATGTTGATCACCACGAGGTGGCCATTTCTCCTGAAAACTCAAATCATGTTCTTCTTGGTAATGATGGTGGCTTATACACATCAGATAATGGTGGAAGCTATTGGACTCATCATACCCAATTACCAATCACTCAGTTTTATACTTCAGCAATTGATTTTAGTCAACCTGAACGAATTTATGGTGGTGCGCAAGACAATGGTACCAATAGAACTATGACAGGTAATCAGGACGATTGGAGCTCTATTTATGGGGGCGATGGTTTTTACTGCTTAATAGAGCCTGAAGACAATAAATATGTTTATGCCGAATATCAATATGGGAATTTTTTTCGATCTACCAATTATGGTAACAGCTTCACCAGTGCAACATCTGGAATAAGCTATTCTGCTCGCTTTAATTGGAATACACCAGTATTTATGAATCCAATAAACTCTAAATCACTTTATATAGGAGCCAATAGCCTATATAAATCAATAGATAGAGCCTATTCCTGGAGTGAGATATCGGGTGATTTAACCAATGGCTCTAGTAGTGGGAATCAAACTTTTGGCACTATCACTACTATTAGTGTATCAGCTGCCGACACCAATATAATTATGGTAGGTACTGATGATGCCAATGTGTGGATCAGCAATAATAATGGGGATAGCTGGATCAATGTAAGTGAGAATCTGCCCCAAAGATGGATATCCAGAGTGGTATTACATCCAACTGAACCAAATAGCGCTTTTGTTTGTTTATCTGGCTTTAGAGAAAATGATTATATGCCACATATTTTCAAAACAGAAGATTTAGGTCAGTCTTGGCAAGATTTTTCTCAAGGATTACCTGAATCGCCTGTTAACGATCTAATTATTGACCCCGAACACAGTAATAGATTTGTTGCTGCAACTGACGTAGGTGTTTTTTATAGAGATGAAAACTCCGAAGAATGGCAGACACTTGGGCAAGGAATGCCGATATTAGCAGTTACTGACTTAACATTTCATAGCCCTAGCAACAAACTTATAGCTGCTACTTACGGCCGTTCTATGTATAGCTTAAACTTAAATGTAGGATTACAAGACCAAACCTCAGATAATAACAAATTGCGGTTCTCTTTAATCCCTAATCCAGCAAAATCTTATGTTAAGATTAGAATACCACAAATAATTGAAAATGCCACATTGGAGATATTTAATACTCATGGGCAAAGTGTTTTTTCTCAAAATTTAAAATCTGATGAGCAGAGCATTCACATAAACACCCAAGAATTTCCTCCAGGTGTATATTTAGTCAGTATAGGAAGCAATAATAACAAGAATACACAAAAACTTATAATTCAATAGATTAAAGTACTGTAATATAAAATAACTATATTCATAATAAGATGATAAACAGGATAAATTTTAGAATTCATTTTATAATTGGTTTTTTACTAATGGCTAGCTTCTTGCTGGCTCAACATAACAATCATTTTGACAATAAGATGCAATTATCTAATATAAACAGTGCTTTAAATGAATGGCATGGTTTAGCTGCAGTTGGAGACACCTGCTATTTTGACTTCTTTGCTGAAGATGGTTTATATTTGGGTACCGATCCTAAAGAATGTTGGTCTCTTCAGGAATTTAAAGATTTTGCTATACCTTATTTCCGTCGTGGAAGTGCTTGGAATTTTAAAACCAAGAAAAGA
The DNA here is from genome assembly GCA_029938465.1 of Bacteroidales bacterium. Lineage (GTDB taxonomy): Bacteria > Bacteroidota > Bacteroidia > Bacteroidales > UBA12170 > UBA12170. Next base: position 17,761 of record JAOZUW010000022.1, read on the forward strand.
AATGTTTATGTGGGCCAGTATGGGAATTATGCCTGGTTTGATGAAGAATTAGACACATGGATGGGCTTGTGCAGAGGTACGGGAATACTTGAGAAACAAGATGATAAATGGAGATTAAAACATTATAGTCTTACTGTCTTAGTTCCTAATAGCATCATAAAAGATTATATTAAACTACTAAATACAAATTAGTGAAAAAAACTGCTTTTCCATTATTATTATCTCTTTTTATTCTGTTTACGATTTTTTCTTGTGATAAAAATCCAACTAAAAATCTTGTTCTAAAAAGTGAAACCATTATTCAACATATACCATCAGCTTCAGGTGTTGTATATACGAATCATAAATACTGGCTAATTGGCGATGATGCTTCTTTTCTATTTGAAATGGATACGCTTAATCATTTAATAAAAAAGTACCGAATCTCATCCATAAAAAGAGAAAAAAACGGTCGCATACAAAAAAGTATAAAACCAGATTTCGAAGCTTTGGATTTATTTGATGATCAATTATTGATATTGGGTAGTGGTAGCAAATTATTAAGCAGAGACACTGCTGTTTTATTCAATCTGAAAGCAAAAAAAATAGCTGGCAAAAAATCTTTACGATCATTGTATCAACAGTTTCTATTTGTTGCAGGATTCGATAGCTCCTCAAGCATCAATATAGAGGCTTTGGCTAGTGATCAACAGCATTTATATATGATGCATAGAGGCAATATATGCGGAAAGAATGTCGTTTTTCAGATTACAAAAAATGATTGGAATAATTATTGGCACACAGATAAAATTCCAGAAGTAAGAACACATTTTTTTGAATTGCCTGAAATTAAAGATTATCTTAGTGGCTTTTCTGGGGCTTGCATAAGCCCTGATCAGCAATCTCTGCTATTTACAGCTTCGGTAGAAAACACCTCAGATGTGTATCACGATGGTGAAGTGCTAGGTAGTTTTATAGGAATAATACCGCTACAAGGCGAAGAAGCGTGGCAAAAGCAAGAAAGTTATTTATTAAAGAAAAACGATAGCATATTAAAAACAAAACTAGAATCCATTAGCATTATTAAACAACAAGGAAATATTTATCAATTATTATGTGTTAGTGATAATGACAATGGAGAAAGTGGAATATATCATATAGATTTAAATCTTAAGAAATAGAAAAAAAACTCAGTTATGAATAGATTTTATCCTTTAGTATTAATAGTTATAAGCCTTTTTATTAGCTTTAATATTAGTGCTCAAATTAGTTATGGTGGAGAGCCTTATACTTTAAACCATGCTGTTGAACTACCTGATTTTGTCCAGCCTAATCCTTACGAATTGCAATATAAAGCTTCATCTAACAGTAAAGATTGTAGTGCTTTGGAGTTTGGTCGTTTTCTTACTATTCATAAAGATATTAATGATGAGGACTGGCAAAAAATTGAAACTAATGAGGACTTCACAGTATATCGTTTAGCCGTATATTCACCAGAAGCTCTAGCTGTTGGTGTTTATTTTAGTGATTTTAAACTTCCCATTGGCGCAAAACTTTTTGTTTATGCTCCCGATTATCAACAAATCAAAGGTGCTTTTACCGAAAATAACAATAGAGCATCGGCATTATTTGCTGTGGAATATGTTTTAGGTGATCGTTTAATCATTGAATATCAAGAGCCTAAAAATGCTAAATCCAAAGCACGTATTGTTTTATCTGAGGTATTACATGCCTATCGTGATGTAGCTTTCAATAAAAACCCTAAAGGTTTTGGTGATTCCGGTGATTGTGAAGTAAATGTGAATTGTCCTGAAAGTGAAGGATGGGAACGACAAAGAGATGCTGTTTTACGACTTTTAATCAAGAAAGCAAGCTCTGCCTCTTGGTGTTCAGGGTCATTAATCAATAATACAAATCAAGATCTTACACCTTATGTATTGACGGCTGATCATTGCGGAAAAAATTCGCCAGAAGAAAATCATGCTTTATGGCTTTTCTACTTTAATTATCAATCCGCAGACTGTGAAAATCCGCTTCTTGAGCCAGAGCTCAAATCGATGCTGGGTTGCGAACAGATTGCTGCCAGTTCCAATGCTGATATTTTAGGCTCTGATTTTTACTTAGTAAAGCTTTTGGATGATATTCCAGATGAATACCATCCTTATTTTGTAGGTTGGAATAGAGAAAATATTGGCAGCTTTAAGGGTTTTGGTATTCATCATCCACAAGGAGATATAAAAAAAATCTCTCATTATACTACAACACTTCAAGATGCCACATATACTAATGGCCTGCCCAATGCACATTGGCAAGTATTTTGGTCAGAAACAGAAAGTGGTTATGGTGTAACGGAGGGAGGATCTTCTGGTTCACCAATTTTTAACCATTCAGGCTATTTAGTAGGTACACTCACTGGCGGACAAGCCTCTTGTACAAATCTGGAAGCTCCTGATTACTATGGAAAAATAAGTAGCCATTGGCAGGAAAATGGTATCGAAGAAAATCAACAATTACAACCTTGGTTAGACCCTACAAACACAGGGATATTACAAATCGGTGGAATGTATTTAGGAATAGAGGATAACAAAATGCTTTCAGAAGTTCTTTTTTCAATGCAACCAAATCCTAGCTCTACTATACTGAATATTCAACTCCATAAAAACTATCAAGATTACAAAATAATCATTAGTGATGTTAGCGGAAAACAGCTGTATTATCTTCAACAAGGAAATACAGATTTGAAACTTGATATTTCCTTTTTAAAATCTGGAATATACTTCCTTAGTGTACAAAGCGAAAATCAGAAACAAGTTTTAAAACTTTTGAAGATATAAATTTTCTTGTGAGTGTTTTTCAGTTGACGCTATATATCTGCACCTAAAGAGATATCCAAACCCTTAGCTGTTTGAATAATTCTATTATCTAAAGTAACTAAGTTTGGTTTACCAATTGCCTCTTTTAGTGGTACGGCAACAATATTAGGATGTCGGTAAGATACCATTTTACCAAATTCTTTTTCCAACACCATTTCAAAAGCTTTTACACCAAACTGAGCAGCTAGCACGCGGTCGTATGCCGTTGGAATTCCTCCCCTTTGCAAGTGACCTAAGATCACATCACGCATATCCACTTTTAATCCAGCGTCTTTCAATTCTCGTAATACTTGATGAACCACTCCACCTAATTTCAGGTTTTCGTAACCCACTTCACTGCTTTTCTCAAAATGCATTTTCCCTTTTTTAGGACGGGCACCTTCTGAAACAACCATAATTCCAAAACCACGATCTTTATAAAATCGGCTTTCGAGTTTCTCTTTTACAACTTCAATATCATAGGGTATCTCAGGTATCAAACATACATCGGCACCCCCTGCAATAGCAGCATTAAGGGCTATCCATCCCGCATAACGCCCCATTACTTCCATACCAAAAACACGATTATGACTGGCAGCCGTGGTAACTAGTTTATCTAGAGCTTCAGTAGCAATCTCCACCGCAGTTTGATATCCAAAAGTAGAATCAGTTGCAGAAAGGTCATTATCAATAGTCTTTGGCACACCAATGATATTTAATCCCTTTTCAAAAAGCTGTTGAGATATTTTCTGACTTCCATCTCCCCCAATATTAATCACAGCATCAATACCCAAAAGTTGCAATTTACGAAGCATCTCGTCAGAGCGATCTACGGTACTCCAATTACCATCATTATCTTTTATAGGCCATGCAAAAGGTCCACCTTTATTGGTAGTTTCAATAATTGTACCTCCCTGATAATGAATACCTCTAACAGCTTGCTGATCTAATACCTTTATTTGAGTAGGCTCCCATAACACTCCATTAAAAGCCTGAATACTTCCTACTATTTCCCAGTCTTTCTCTTGAGCTGCTCTTTTTACAATAGCTCTGATAACTGCATTTAAACCAGGGCAATCTCCCCCTCCTGTTAAAACTAACGCTCGTTTCATATATATAATTTTTGTATAATCGTTTTTATAAATTCAAATCTGCAAAATCAAATATTTTCCAAATTTTGCCTGACAAAAGTAATAATATTATGCAATCATTATCAGCTTCATACCAAAATAAATCTATTTGGTAAATGGTTTTATTAATGCAAACGTTTGTGGAGGATCTATTATACGAGATTCATTATTCTACAAACAACAACCTACTAGATATTTGTGAAGAAAATAAGCAAATAGTTAAAAAAATGCTGTTTACAAATATTTATAATCAAACAATAATAAAATACTGAGACAAAAGCTCATTTTCAATCTAGCTTCCACTCCAAAATGCCACCAGAGTAGTTATCTTGTAATTTCACTACTAACCTCATAGCCTTTGTTTTTATATTTGATATTTCTATAGAGTTAAATTCATCTTTTAAAACTGGGTAATTACCATGCTTTGAAATTTCTTTCCATTTCCCATTTTTTAAATATAATACTTTCCAGCTTTCCGGAAGCCTACAACCACCATTTGGACCATCATCAAACCAATATAAATGAATATTACTTATGATGGCTTCTTCTTTAAAATCATACTGTACCCATTCTGTAGTTCCTTTATGCTTCCAAAAAGTAAATCGTGGGATACTGTGATCATTAGAGTTTTTAGGATTAACTTGATCGTTTACAGCCAAAATCTGATCATGAATATAGGAAGCAGACACTTTGCTTTCAGATGCTATAGTTGGTGGTGAAACAGGGTTTGCTACCGATTTTTCGTATGGAAACCAAACCATCATTTCACCATTTCCCCTATGAGCCCAAGCATAGTAAGGAATAGCCATAAAATCTTGTTCTTTTTCAATAACAGAGTGATCTGATTCATTAATGGATAAAGACATTGATTTGCCTTTGATAATATTGACTCCATTGATAAGGTTTTCTTTATATTCATAAGTAAAATCAGCATTTTTATCTAATAGTAAATTTCTTACTTTTCCACCATTATCAACCCATTCAGCACAATAAACTATCGGACCTCTTTCAATGGAAAACTTTCCTATATCTTCCAATACATTTTTATTTGCAATAACTTTACGAATGGACATTGGGAGATTAATTTCAATAATATCTCCTTTCTCCCATTGACGATTTATTTTGGCATATCCATTACTTATCACATATTCCATTTCTACATTATTTATCCTAATGGTAGGTTTTTGGTTAGATTTGTTCATATATGAATACAAATCAGAAGGTAATGGTTTGTTTTGAGCCCATCCCGGAATACGTAATGAAACTGTAAACTTGGATTTTGATTCAGGTTGAATGTAGATTTCGACCATTCCATCCCAAGGATAATTTGTGCTTTGTGACAGCGCTACTTTTCCAAAATTCATATTTATACTGGCTTTATTTCCAATATATAGATTGATAAACAAATCGTTATTGGTATGAGCATATACATACCCCGGCAATGAAGGTAAGAAACGAACCACATTTGTTGGGCAGCAGGAACAATCAAACCAAGGCTTTCTTTGGTGACTGCCATCTGATTCAAGAGGATTAGGATAGAAAAATTCATCACCATGAATGGATACTCCTGAAAGAAATCCATTATACAAAGTGCGTTCTAATACATCAATATATTTGGCATCACCATTTAACAAAAACATTCTCTGATTCCATTGCATATTGGCAATAGCTGCACAGGTTTCGTTATAGGCACTTAAATTAGGCAAGAAATAGTTTTCCCCGAATGCTTCTCCAGCATGTTTAGCTCCAATACCACCTGTAATATATGTCTTTTCTGACACCACATTATTCCATAAAAGATCAATTGCTGAATGGTAGCTTTTATCGTTTGTTAGAGCGGCAATATCTGCCATTCCTGAATACATATACACTGCTCGAACGGCATGTCCTATAGCTTCTGACTGTTCAATCACAGGTTTATGATCTTGAGTGTATGCTTTATTATTTCCGTTTTCACCATAAACATATAAGTCATGACCTTCGGGATTTCCTCTTTGATCTAAAAAATATTTGGCAAGCTTTAAATATTTTTCATCAGAAGTAACCCTATAAAGCTTTACTAATCCCATTTCTATTTCCTGGTGTCCAGGAACGCCATGTAATTGATTTTCTCCTGGTCCAAAAACTTCATTAACTAGGTTTGCACTCTTAATAGCCACATCCAGCAATGTCTTTTTACCTGTTGCCTGATAATAGGCCACAGCTGCTTCGTACATATGTCCAATATTATATAGCTCGTGACTATCTTTTAACTGCGACCATCTTGTTATTCCGGAATGACGAGGCAAACTATCAGGATTAATAGTTCGGCAGGTATATAAATATCCGTCATCTTCTTGTGCTGCAGCAATTTTTACAATCAAATCATCTAAATACTCTTCCAATTCAGGATCAGGATAAATACTCAAGGAATAGGATGCCCCTTCTATTACCTTAAAGACATCAGAATCGTTATACCGAATACCAACAAAAGAACCTTGCTGCAAACCTCCTGCAACGGCAAAATTATCTATTCGGTGAGTCTCTTCACATTTCTCAAAATCATATGGAATACTAATATTTCTATTGGTATCTAAACGTGGAAGCCAGAATTGATCTGTAAACATTACTTCAGTAAAAGCTACAGGCTTAACTGGATAATCTTTAATATTAGTATTATTCTTTCTTTCGTTTGAACAAGATACCATCAAAAGTGTGGCCATTAACAGTAGGAGAATGTTTTTCATTTTTTATGGTCTTATTATTTAATAAATGATTATCGTAAATATTTGAATATAAGCATAATTTACTGGCCAATTAGTTAGTATTTCTATCTATGAGCACACACTATAATATATTGTATAAATATACCCAAGCCTAACAAAAAACTTATTTTGGTTTTACTTAAAGGAAAAACTTAATTGGATTATTGCAGTCACTTAGCTTAGTGACGTAGAAATAGCTCTCCGAAATTTCTGGAAAGTATCAGATCTAATAATATTCGGGTTCTTTTTAAAGAAAGTATTCTTTTATTAAATAAAATCATTTCTTTTATTATATCTGCTGACGAAAGTAATATTATTTTTTTTCAAAATCAAACAAAATAGCCAACAAAAAAGAGCTGTCAAAATAATTCTTGACAGCTCTTTTTTAGAAAGGACAAACTACGATTACCAGCCACC
>JAOZUW010000022.1:24982-31587 GCA_029938465.1 Bacteroidales bacterium
TTCCTTGTCCAAATCCACGATTACCATTACCTCGATTAAAACTATCAAAATATATTTTTTGATTATCTGTAAGTAAATTCCTCACATCTTGAAAATGTTGCTCTCTGTTTTTATGCTTTCTTGTTTGAATAACGCCCATTTCATCAATAATTTTGTTAATGGCACTCATATCAACACTTTCGGCAGTACGCATAACTTGCAAACTAGCTCTTTTTAAAGCAAGCTGATTTCTATCATCTTGCATTTGTTTCAAATGTTTAGTCCTAAATTCAGTGATTTTTGTTTGTTGTTCATCTGTTAGATCTGGTAAATTATTACAAAAATAACCCTGATCATTTCTATAATCATTTGTGTAGTCATTTCCATAACCTTGACCATTACCCTGTCCATATCCTCTTTGAGCAAAAGTATTTAAACTAAATACTAATGCAAAAAATAAGATTCCGATTGTTCCAATTTTTAAAGTTTTCATTTTTTTGTTTTTTTGTTTATTTAAAAGTTAATAAATGGTATTAAAAATTAATAATTCTTGTTATTAAAATTACTCATTAAAAGTATTCTGTCTTCCTCTCCGCAATTTCAGTTCTGCTCCTTCATTTGTCATCGTATTAAAAATCTGAAATAACTTATCTTTCTGTTCATCGTTGCATATATCTTTCATATCAAGATAATAATCAAAAGTGAGACATTTCAGCTCTTCATGTAAATCTCCAATTTCAGTTGCAAGTGTATGTAACTCATCAATATCTGTCTTTTCCTTACCCAGTTCAAGCATAATTTCGCTTCTTCTAACTTGCATTTCTCTTGTTACCCTGCTCGCATCTGTATGAAATATTTGTCTTAAATCTTTGAACTGTTGATGTTGGTCATAAGTTAAGTTTAATTCATCTCTAATAAATCTACCAAGATGGCTATTGGGTAATTCAATTTGTTCTATCTGGCTATTTTGAGGAATACTTGACTGAAAATAAGCATGATAAATTATTGTTCCAGCTGTTGACAAATTAATCGCAGCAAGAATTATAATAATCCAAATCAATATGTTTTTATCCTTTGTTTTCATTTATTCTTCATTTATCAATAAAGCTTCCATTTTTTCTTGCTCTAAATCATTAAAATAAAATTCAGTTGTTTGCAAAACCGACGACTGCTCATAATCTTCAGGTTTTTCAATACTTCCAAGTAATATACCCCCTAATAGCCCTATGATTACAACAAAGGAGAACACCAACGCTTGTGCCATTTTATGATATATTGGTTGAAAAATGGTCTGATTTTCTCTATTTTTTATATCAACTAATCTTTGACTGATTCTAGTGAATAAAAACGGGTTTGTTTCTAAAGAATCCTTTATATTTATTAGATCATAGGTCATCTCCAGATTAGAATAAAGATGAAAACATGCTTCACAATTCTCTATATGATTTTTTATCTCCTCATTTTGTAGAGGAGAAAGTTCATTGTTATAATAGAGAATAATTTTTTCTTTACTTACCAATTTACATTTCATCTTTGATCTGTTTACTAATTAGACACATTAATGCAAAAAAACTTTTGCTTTGCTTTTTATTTTTTTTCATAATATCCCAATATTTTATTCTGAACATTATGTTTTGCTCTATGAATCAGCCCTTCAACCGATGATAAGGATAAATTCATAACTTCAGAAATTTGCTGATATGAAAGATTTTCTAATTTACTTAAGGTGAAAGCGATTTTTTGATTTTTAGAAAGGGCATTAATGGATTTGTGCAATATTTGTATTCTCTCTTCCTGAATATCTAAATCCTCTGAATGCTGAGAATCACATATTGCATTCTCAGAAAAGTTGTCCTCTTTTCTTGTGAAATAATTTTCTATATTTCTAATAAAACTTCTTTTTTTATTATCCCTAATATAATTAAGTGTTTTATTTACTGAGACCCGATAAAGCCAAGTAGATAATTTTGCTTCCTTTTTAAATTTATGAACTGACAAAAAAACCTCAATAAAAACTTCTTGCGTTATATCTTCTGCAATGGTTCTATCATGTAAGAAACTGTGGCACGTATTTAAAACAAGGGATTGATATTTATCGACAAGTATTCTAAAACTGCTTTGATCGTTATTATATATACCTTCTATTAATTCTTTGTCTGTCATTAACTAGAAAATTCAACTATTGTAATATTACTATTACCAATTAGACACTGTAAAGGTAAAAAACTTGTGGGTATACCAATTCATTAAGAACATATTTATACTAAGCCATCATAGGATCTTGTAATATTATATGCCTATTTTACATCTACTCTTCTTCAGGATTTATTTCCAGAGCTACGGCTATGCAAAGAAATCACTCATCAATTAGATACAAAATAGGCTATCTACTAAATACAAAATCCTATCACGGTTTAGTATAATAATCTATTACTCTTTTTTTTAAACTGACACCCAATAGGGCAAACCATTTTTAGTGTGAATCGCTTAAAGGTAATCATAAAAAATGAGAAAACAACAGTGCAATTACTATAGGTGCTTAGAAATCACTTAAGTACTATTTTACAACTACAATAATCAGGCTTTTGCCATATTATTTAATTCTTTTACAAAAACAGCTATTTCTTCATCACTAAAATCTTTTTCTTTGGCTGCTTCTTCCAGAGTTCCCCAGATTGGTTCTCCACATGCAATACACCTAATTCCTTGCTCAGATAAATACTTTACTGAAAATGCATAATCGTTTACCAAATCTTCAATTTCTATTTCTTTTGTTATCATTTGTCAATATCTAAATATGTTTTTACTATTCTTTTCACATAACCCACTTCACCATCAACTTGCATTACTTCTCTCATATTCCAAGGGATTTTTCCAGTTATAAAATGTTGATCCCAAATATGCTCAATATACCAATCGGGCTCGTTACCCCATCGATGATCTAGTGTTTTTCTTGATAGAAAAGCCTCTTTGCTAATCTGTATAAATATCTTTTTATTTAATATGGTAACAATCCTTTCATTAGCAAACAAAAGATGCCCTTCTACTACTACAATCTGATAGTTTTTTTGAGCTTCCACAATCGCTTGATATAGGGCATCAAAATCTAATGAATCAGGCTGTTCCCAGTCAATATGATTACGGATTTTAGGCATCTGATCCAGCTCCTGTATATAGTCATCCTGACTTAATATTATACACTTGCTGCCACCAACCCATTTTTGAATCTGCAAAGCCAAGCTTGTTTTTCCAGCCCGACTTACCCCTGCTATTCCTATAATCATTTTTGCTAATTGGTTTTGATTACAAAAATAAAACAAATATTGGAAATATTTATAATACCTCTTGTTATCCTACAAATCTTATTTGCAAATAATAAACTTTCCTTTTGAAATTACTTTGTCCGAAGAAATAAAATGGTAAAAATAAACTCCTTTCGGAACATTTCTTAAATCAATTATACTTTGCATTTGAATAATCTCAACTCCAGAAACAAATTGTCCCATTGCATTCGTTATGATTAGTTTTCCTTTAATATTTTTGTTAAGATTAATAGTAAATATTCCATTATTAGGATTTGGAGTAATTTGCAGATTTTTTATCTCATAATCCTCTTCTATTCCGCCATAAAAATCTACACAACCCTCCTTCACAAGTAGTTCTGAAGTTGAAATTTCAATAGGAATCAAACTGGGTTCTCCACCAAATTCCACATCAACAAACACATCCTCAGCCACAATTGACCCTTCAATTGAATAATCATAAGAACCATAAACACAAGCTGCTCCATTACCTTCAAAATCTACTTGAATAATCCCAATTTGAAGATATCCTTTAGAATTTTTAATGCCCTGCATTGGTCCATTACCCACAATGAAAAAATCATGCTTAGCAGTTTCTAAAACATCTTGTGCCTCTAAAAATAATTCATTTGACATCAAATAATTTCCTAAGGTGTCTATTTTTGTTATTCCTCCCCATCCCCATATACTACCATGAGCAAATACTAATGAATGATCACTAGTTTTGTGCAACTTATTTGAAGATATATCTAACATGAAATCTTCGTCTCCAGTAATATAACTCTTATTCCATATAATATTTCCGGAATAATCTATCCTCATTATACTCACATCATTTCCTACAGTCAAATAAACAAAAAAACCATCATAAGCTTCTAATAAATCATTAACTCTACAAGAGATCTGAGGATTGGAAGTTTGATATTTTTTACTCCAAAGCAATTCGCCTTCAGTAGAAATACTAAGCATAAAAGCATAAGGTTCATAAGGATTTGAATTACTAAAATAACCACCTAGGAAATAGGTCCCATCTGAAGCTTGCTTGACAGTATATGAGATATTATTACTATTTCCAATAGTAATTATACTTGACCACTCAAAATTTCCAAAAGCATCTACTTTTGCAATGTAGTTTTTATGATGTGGACTTGAATTATTATAGGTATATCCACACATAATATATCCAGTATCAAGGGTTTGGCTGATAGACATCACATATAAATGATTATCAAAAAAAGCATTAGATTTTGTCCATACAGTATCTCCATTGCTATTTATTTTTGTATAAAAAGCATCTAAAAATCCACTGCTATTATTTCTGGTATAGCCTGCCAAAACAAAGCCCGAATCTATTGTAGGTGTTACACCTTTAAATCTAAGCTTCTTGCTAACACCTGTATTTTTAAAAATTTTATGTGACAAAATCTCTCCATTAGTATCAGCTTTTATGAGCAAACCATCATATTCAGATTCTCCAACTATCATATAAGCACTATCAAAAGTAAGCTGAAGCCCAGAAACCTGGATTCCATTAGAAGATGGGTTGTTATCATAAACTTTTGAAAAGGTATTTTCCTGTGCATAAGAAAAACTAATAATACCAATTACTAAGAAAAAAAAGAGACTAAGGTGTAAATTTTTCATCGCTAATTCGTTTTTATGAATGATACCATAAAAATAGACAAAAACTTAAGGCCAAGTACATTATATCATTAATAAAATAAAAAAAGAATTACCTATGTTGAAGGATATAAATAAGACCAACTTGAACACCGCTTAAGTTTGAAAATTCGAAACCGGAAGCTTTTTCGTTATATAGCTTCTGGTAACTATGTGCATAGCGAATATCCAACTGGAAGATTCCAACTTTACTTATATACCGTATACCTCCTCCTATAAGCAAACCATAATCAGAACTTCTTTCCTGTCTGGCTTTAATATCATTATATATCTGGTGATCTTCCGGGAAGTTTATCTGCTTTTCTACTCCTATTTTTATGGCATAGAATGCACCAAGATGAATGATGTATTTCATTCTTCCCTGTCCAAAATTAATATTTGTCAATATTGGGACTTGTATATAACTCAGTCGTGTGGTTGCAGAATAGCTTTCAAAGGTTTCTTTCCATTGCCTATTAAAATACAAAGCTTCTACTTGTATTCCCACATTTTTTTTATCACTAAAAACGTATACCAATCCTGCTTCCCAATCCATTCCCCCACTTACTTGTGTATATGCCGGCTGGAAAGATATTAATGAATAATTTGCACCTGCTTTTATACCAAAACCACTGTACTCATAATATTTATATTCTTTTTGCGCTTGCGCAGAAAAAAACATTAATAAAAAAATCACCCATATGAAATACCGACTATTCTTCATAAACAGCTATTTTCTTCTTTTTATAATTCAAAGGAATATTATAATAAATGGTATAATTAAAACTAAGTACTGCAGAGCTATAATTACGGGCATAGCCAGGAACATACTGTACAGGTTCAATAGATGTTTTATTTCTATAAAGGAAAAACTTTGTACGAACACCCATTCCTAAGTACCAATTCTTTAGCACTTCTACTTTAAATCCAGTGAGCAACTCCATCCAATGGGCATAGTTTTGTTCTTCTGGCATATTGGAAACGGTATTCCCCCAAAACCCATTGAGCAATACATAGTTTGGTACTTCTTGAGTAAATCTTGAAAAACCATATCTAAAACCAATGTAATAAATATCACGATCATTTACTTCGGTCGTTTTTCTAACATTATAATCTAAGCCTAAACGTATATAGTTGCCTTTTGAAGTATAGGTAACTCTATCATTCTCTCTCTTATAGTAGTTATATCCACCTTCGAGCATAACATACAAATTAGGCGTCACATTATACTCTAAACTCAAATCAAGACCAACACGAATAGGTGTCATAGCACCAAGTATTAAGTTACTGATATCGATGCCTACACGCAAATCATGATCAATATGTTGTTTCTGTTTTTTACTTTTCTTTACAGCATGCATAGGTTTATCAATAGCCCTTTTATAACGACTACTGTCCACTTCTTGCGCCTGAGCTGTTAATCCTATAAGACTAATTAGGGCGAAAAATAAGTAATATGTTAACTTCTTCAGATTCATCAACTTGATTATTATCTAGGTATAGAGCCCAAACTTTATTTTTTGTATATCGAATTTCATTTATCTCATATCTATTTATAACACCACATTCTGTGGATCGAAAAACCTCATATGGTCGATAATCAATCCATAGCGTATCTATCCCATCGTTTAGTTTAAGTACTACTTTTAGAAAGTCTGTGGTATC
>JAOZUW010000101.1:0-3518 GCA_029938465.1 Bacteroidales bacterium
ATAATCATTTGAGGTCACGTGGAAATTATATTTATCAATATATGAAAACCTGCTGGCTCGGATTTGAACCTTAAATCCGAGTATATTTATTACATTCTTATTTTTAAACATATCCCAGCTCGCGCGGATTTGTAATCCGTGAGCCATAAACAACTATATATCAGCACAATGGTTGTGAGTATTATGAACCGGATCTCCAAAAACAACATCCCCTATAATAACAAAATTAACTATGTTTGGCTTTGCTAACATATAGCAAATATAGCAATATTGTTTTGTTGTAACGCTTAAAAAACATTTCTGCACAAGCTGTAATCAGAATGAGCCCACATGACCACCACAACAACCACCACAAACGATTGCAAACAAACAACTTTTTAACGCAAACGATTGAAACCTTATAGCCCTCAAGAAATCAAGTATTTGATATAATTTTGTATTACTTTTGCATGAATTAAATCAATACCTATTAAATTTCATCAAAGAAATTATTCATGCAAAACCAAAGCAGTCATCAAATAATGAAGCAAAGCTTTCTGGAATTATATCCTGATGCTTCTTTAGAGCTATTACAGCATTTTATTGCTGAGCTTGATCAGCAAAAGACACATATACAGGCTGTTGAAAATGAAGACTGGTATAAAGATGCTATCGTTTATAGTCTTTATGTTGATCTTTTTAATGTGGATTTTACAGGTTTAAGCCAAAAGCTAGATTACCTTCAAAACCTTGGAGTGAGCTGCTTATGGTTACTTCCTATTTTGGATTCCCCAATGAAAGATGCTGGTTTCGATATTAAGGATTATAAAAAGATACGTCCCGATTTGTTTCGCTTGCCCGATACTGCTTCTCCTGACGATCAGAAAAAGAAGTTTACCGAATTCGTGCAACAAGCACATAACAAAGGTATTAAAGTGATTTTTGATATTGCAATGAATCACAGCAGTATAGCGCATCCTTGGTTTCAAGAAAGCCGTAAAGGCCCTGATAATCCTTTCCGTGATTATTATATTTGGAACAAAAATGATGAAAAATACCAAGATGCACGATTACTCTTCAAGGGCATGTGCCCCAGCAACTGGGAAAAAGATGGCGATTGCTATTTCTTTCATCGTTTCTTTGAGTTTCAACCCGATTTAAACTATAGAAATCCAGAGGTATTACTGGCTATGTCGCGAAATTTAGCTTTTTGGCTAGAACAAGGTATAGATGGTTTTCGTGCCGATGCTATACCCTATATTTGGAAAGAAGAAGGAACCGATTGCGAAAACCTACCTAAAACCCATACTGTAGTGCGGTTTTTTAGAGCAGTAACCGATTATTTGCGCCCAGGAACCTTAATGCTAGCCGAAGCTTGCCAAAAGCCACAAGATGTAGTGGATTATATTAAAACTGGTGATGAATGTCAGGCAGCCTATCATTTTCCGTTGATGCCACAAATGTTTAAAGCCATTAGCATGCAGAGTGCTGAACCTATAAAAAAGACACTGAGGACTGATGTAACACCTGAAATACCAGATACTGCACAGTGGTTTACTTTTTTACGTTGCCACGATGAACTAAGCCTGGAACTGGTTTATGTAAACGAAGAAGACAGAGCCTATATCCATAAAAATTATTGCCACAAACCCCAATGGAATTTCCGTGTGGGTGAGGGTATTTCTGCTCGTTTATCAGAACTATTTAAACACGATATCCATAAAATGAAATTGGCTTACAGTATGATGCTGACCTTGCCCGGAACACCCGTTATTTATTATGGTGATGAGTTTGGCAAAGGCAATGATGAAGCCTATTATAAAGAGCAAATTGAACTTAACGGTAAAGATGATACTCGTTTTTTAGTGAGAGGGAAAATGGATTGGGATTTTATTGAAAAGCAAATTGCCAATCCTGAGAATTTTGAAGCTCAAATTTATAATGGATTAAGCAATATGCTACAAACCCGAAAGAAATATAAAACTTTTGGTCGTGGTAAAATACAATGGCAAAACACCAAATCACCATCATTATTAATCTACAAACGAATTTTTAAGGAAGAAGAAATATTAGTAGTTCAAAATCTTTCGGAAAAGGAAATTATTTTTGAATACGATGCTGTTCTTCCTGAAAAAGATATCTTAGGACACGAAATTAATAAAAACGATAAGGGATTATCACTTTCTGGATATTCCTTTAGATGGATAAAACTTTAAAATAGAGCACACGCTTGTGCTTTGTTGCCTTTACGGTAATCAAACAGAAAAAAGAAAAAGATGCAAAACAAATATAATTTCAAAGCCGTTATTTTCGACTTAGACGGTGTCATTACTAAAACAGCTGCCACTCATGCAGCAGCTTGGAAAAGTATGTTTGATGAATATCTTAAAGAAAGTGCTGAAAAATCAGGTGAAATTTTTAAGGAATTTGATATCACAAATGATTATTTACCCTATGTGGATGGAAAACCACGTTATAATGGTGTGAAATCATTTCTAGAAAGCAGAAATATCCATTTGGATTACGGAACACCGGAAGATGGTATTGAAAACGAAACAGTTTGTGGACTGGGCAACAGAAAGAACAAAGCTTTTAATGAGGTTTTAGAACGCGATGGAGTTGAGAGGTTCGAAAGCACAGTACAACTCATGCACAATTTAAAAGCAAGTGGAATAAGAATTGGTGTAGCATCATCCAGCAAGAACTGTCGTACGGTTTTAAAAGCTGCTCAGCTAATGGAGATGGTAGAAACCATTGTAGATGGCACCGACTCTGTTAGATTAGGATTAAATGGAAAACCAGCACCTGATATCTTTACCACAGCAGCCGATAATCTGGGTATTGATTATAAGGATGCAGTGGTGGTAGAAGATGCCTCCTCAGGTGTAAAAGCAGGTAAGGCAGGGAACTTTGGTTTTGTTTTGGGGCTTGCTCGTGAAAATAACACCCAGGAACTTTATAAAAATGGGGCCGATATTGTAGTGGATGATATTGATGATATCAAAATAGAAGGTATTCAAAAATGGTTCGAAGAGGGATTGGAAGCAGATAACTGGTCCATCACCTATCACGATTATGATGTGCAAAAAGAAAAAAGCCGCGAATCATTATTAACAGTAGGTAATGGCTATTTTGGAAATCGGGGAGCTATGGAAGAAGTAAAAGCCGATGACAACCACTATCCAGGCACTTATATGGCCGGGCTTTATAATCGTTTGCAATCGCCATTGGGTGATAGAATGATAGAAAACGAAGATTTTGTAAACACTCCAAACTGGACATTGATAAAATTTAAAATTGGTGATGGTGAGTGGTGGGATTATAAAACAGCTCCATTTGAATCCTATAAAAAAAGACTATGTCTAAAAACAGGCATCTTCTCCAAAGAATTTGTGGTAAAAGCTTCTGATGGGAAAAAATTCAAAGTCAAATCCAAGCGATTTGTAAGCATGACAAATAGGCATGCCGCAGCTCAACAATATGAATTCACACCTCTAAATTTTTCTGATAAAATTTATTTCAGAATAGGAATTGATGGT
>JAOZUW010000101.1:3618-10405 GCA_029938465.1 Bacteroidales bacterium
TCATTAAAAGAAAACCAATGCTTTAAACTAGAAAAAGTACTCAGTATTTTCAAAGATAGTGATGCTGAAAAGGCTAAAACCAATTCCCTTAATCATCTAAAAACCTTTGCCAGCTTTGATATTTTAGCCAAAGAAAGCGAAAATAGCTGGAAAGAAATATGGGGCAAACTTGACATTAAAATTGAAGGAGATCGATTGAGTCAAAAATTATTACGCCTCCACTCCTATCATATGATGGTTTCGGCTTCTGGTTTTAATACAGAAATAGATGCAAGCGTGACTGCCCGTGGATTACATGGTGAGGCCTATAGAGGTCATATTTTTTGGGATGAACTATTTATCCTCCCCTTCTACAATAGTCATTATCCAGAGATATCCAAGTCGTTACTGATGTATCGTTACCGCCGATTAAACGAAGCTCGTAAATACGCCAAAGAACACGGATACAGAGGTGCTATGTTCCCATGGCAAAGCGGCTCCGATGGACGAGAAGAAACGCAGACCGTACATTTAAACCCTCTTACCGGTCACTGGGGTGAAGATAATAGCTCACTACAACGTCACGTTAGCCTTGCCATAGCATATAATATTTATCAGTATGTGCAATCCACCAACGATTGGCGCTTTTTTGAGGAATATGGAGCTGAAATGTATTTGGATATCTGCCGATTTTGGGCATCTAAAGCAAAAATGAATAATGTTACAGGTAAATACAGCATTGATAAAGTAATGGGGCCTGATGAGTTCCACGAGATGTATCCTGAAGCCAAACAAGGCGGATTAAAAGACAATGCCTACAGCAATATTATGGTAGCCTGGATGTTGGGTAAAGTAAAAGAGTTGACCTCAAAGATGGATTGTGTAGCCGAAGAAAATGTACTTATGAAACTGCAAATTCCTTATCAAGAACTTTTGCAATGGGAATCAATAGCTAAAAATCTCAATATCTGCATCTCAGAAGAAGGAATAATTGAGCAATATGATGGATATTTTAAGCTTAAAGAGTTGGATTGGCAAGCTTATCGCGAGAAATACGAAAATATTTATCGTATGGATCGTTTATTAAAGTCTGAAGGAAAATCTGCTGACGATTACAAAGTAGCCAAGCAAGCTGACACACTGATGACCTTCTTTAATTTAGAAAAAGAAGAAGTAGATGGTATTTTCAACAAAATGGGAGTTCAACTTCCTGAAAATTATTTAGAAAAGAATCTGGATTATTATTTAGCCAGAACCTCACACGGCTCCTCTTTAAGCAGAGTTGTTCATGCTCAGTTAGCAAATATTCTCAATCAAGATGAGCTCAGCTGGAAATTATATCAAGATGCTTTGGGTAGTGATTTTTCAGATGTGCAAGGTGGCACTACAGGCGAAGGTATTCACACTGGCGTTATGGCTTCCACACTTGTAGTAGCTTTAAGCAACTATGCAGGTGTAAATACTCATCATAAAGTATTAGAGATATCTCCGCGACTTCCTAAACACTGGAAAAAAATGACTTTTGGTACTTTACACAAAGGATGCAGGTTCCATTTTCAGATAACAAAAAATCATGTAGAAATTGTGAGCGACCAAAATAGCACTCTGAAAATCAAAGGAAAAGAGATCGTTTTAGTAGCAAATAAAAAACAAATTATAAAAACATAAGAAGATGTTAGGCGACGTATTATTAATAACAGAAAAACATATCATAGCGGCTCAAGAAATTGTTAAAAGTGTTTTAGAACAAAAGAAATCCCGTTTTATCATTGGCATTTCAGGCGAAAGCGGTTCAGGGAAAAGCGAATTGGCACATTCGGTAGCTAAAGAACTAAAAAAATATGATATTGTTGCAAAACCTTTGCATATTGATAATTATTACAGAATTCTTCCATTGATGCGTACACAATGGCGTAAAGATAACGGCATAGAAAAAGTTGTAGGACTTGGGGAATACGATTGGGACACCATAAACCGGAATGTAGAAGAATTTAAAAATGGATTAGAATCCACAGGACCTTGTGTAGATTTAGTTACCGAACAAGTAGATCAACTCACTACAAATTATGCCGCAGTAGATATGCTTATTATTGACGGTTTGTACGCTATTGAAACTCCGGCTGTAGATTTAGGTGTTTTTATTGAACTTACCTATCACGAAACCAAAAAGGCTCAAAAAGTGAGAGGCAAAGAGCCTCAAAACGAATACCGAGCTAGGGTTTTAGAGCAAGAACACCAAGTAGTACAATCCATTAAACACAAAGCACAGCTTTTGGTAAATATGGATTATCAAGTAGTGAAAGCGTAGTCGAAAATCAGGACAAGATAAATGCTTCGATCCGATGGTTATCGGGTCCGCTCAGTATAATTTAAATGTGTTTGTATTATATTGTCATTGAAAACCTCGTAATGATAGCTTATTAATATCTTTGCCAACAACAACACTAATTAAGATATAGCATAATGACCCAACAAAAAATATCTATATATCAAGTAATTCCAAGACTCTTTGGTAATAAAAATAGCAACCTGACACTTAATGGTAGTATTGAGCAGAACGGATGTGGGAAATTCAGTGATTTTACAAGCAATAGATTAAAAAGCATAAAAAAATTGGGGATTAGCCACATTTGGTACACTGGCATTATACGACATGCTACAACTACAAATTACACTAACATTCCTGCTCAAGACAGCTGTATTGTAAAAGGAAAAGCTGGCTCACCATACGCTATTACAGATTATTATGATGTAGCTCCTGATTTGGCAAAAGACCTTGCAAAACGAATGCAAGAGTTTCAAAACTTAATAAAAAGAACCCAAAAGGCAGGTTTAAAATCCATTATCGATTTTATTCCCAATCATGTAAGCAGAGATTATAAAAGCATCAAAAAACCTGTAAATATACCCGATTTGGGTGCTGACGATAATAACCAACAACATTTTAATGCACAAAATAACTACTATTATCTCCCTGGAACAAAATTAGAATTAGACTTCTGCTCCCATCAACAATATACCGAATCTCCAGCCAAAGTGAGTGGCAACGATTGTTTTCATCACCAACCCAAGCATACTGATTGGTATGAAACCATCAAGCTCAACTATGGCATAAACGTACAGAACAATGGTTCTCAACACTTCTCTCCTATTCCAAACACTTGGCAACGAATGTTAGAGATTTTACAATTTTGGACAAAAAAAGGGATAGATGGTTTTAGATGTGATATGACAGAGATGGTGCCAGTAGAATTTTGGGAATGGGTTATTCCACAAATCAAAGCGATTAATCCTAAACTGATCTTTATTGCGGAGATATATCAACCAGATTTATATGAGAGCTATCTTAAAAAAGGTAAATTTGACTATTTATACGACAAAGTAGGACTATATGATACTCTAAAAGATGTGATTAGAGAAGAGAAACCTGCAAGCCAGATTAGCAGAACATGGGAAAGCCTAAACGGATTAGATGCCCAAATGCTACGGTTTTTGGAAAATCATGACGAACAAAGAATTGCCTCTCCATTTTTTGCCCAAGATGCTAAAAAAGCTATTCCAGCAATGCTGTTGTCAGCCACCATGCATCAAGGACCAATTATGACTTATGCAGGTCAGGAGTTTGGAGAAGAAGCTAAAGGAGAATCTGGTTTTAGTGGTGATGATGGACGGAGCAGTATTTTTGATTATTGGAATATTCCAAGTACTCAAAGATGGCTAAACAAAAAAGAAAACGCTTTAAACCCTGATGAATTATCCTTAAGAGAAGAGTATAAAAATATTTTAAACCTTAGCATTAGTTCTAAAGTTATAGCAAGAGGTAGTTTCTACGATCTAATGTGGGCCAATAAAGAAAATCCGCATTTTTATCACAATTATATTTATACTTATTTCAGGCATTACAAAGGGAAAAGCCTTCTTTTTGTCGTCAACTTTAGTGCTAAAAATTTAGAGCAAAAAATTATTATTCCTCAACATGCTCTTGAATTTGCAGAAAAAAAGGTAAATGAATTAAAAGACATCTGTTTTATTAATATCTTTAGCAAAAAAGAATCAAGAGTCAATCAAAGAATATTAATACAAGAAGGAATAAAATTAACTGCTCCTGCATTTGGGTATTTAGTTTTTGAATTTTAACCTAAGAGGTCATTTAACTCCTATATATTATGAGCAATATCCCAATACTACCCATTATTAAAGAAGATTCATGGTTAGAGCCTGTATCTCAGGAGATTTATAAAAGATATGAAAGATATCTTAAAAGGAAAAAGACTATTGAAAGTGACTATGGTAGCTTAACAGCCTTTGCTTCTGCCTATCAAAATATGGGCTTTCATCTTAATAATGATCATTCCTTATTAACTTATCGTGAATGGGCTCCTGCTGCAAAAGGTTTATTTCTAATTGGTGATTTTAATGATTGGGAGTATTTTACACATCCTTTAGAAAAAAAAGAAAATGGTATATGGGAAATAAAACTCAAGCTATCAGATTATCCTAAGCTAATTCATAAAAGCAAACTAAAAGTAGTAGTGCAAAGCGATTCAGGAACCGAAGCCAAAATTCCTGCTTATATTTCTCGCGTTGTTCAAGATGAAAAGACAAAAGATTTTTCCGGACAACTCTGGTTTGCAAGTCCTTTTCCATGGAAACACAAAAAGCCAAAAGTAAAATCTAAAGAAGCCCTTCTTATTTATGAAACTCATATTGGCATGGCTCAAGAGAAAGGTGGTGTAGGTACTTATACTCAATTTGAAAAAGAAATTCTACCATATATTAAAGATACCGGCTATAATGCCATACAAATAATGGCCATAGCAGAACATCCCTATTATGGTTCATTTGGTTATCATGTTAGTAATTTCTTTGCACCATCATCGCGTTTTGGTAGCCCCGAAGAGCTTAAATCACTTATTGATACAGCTCATGGATTAGGTCTTCAAGTAATTATGGATATAGTGCATAGCCACACGGTAAAAAACACTCTGGAAGGCCTGAATAACTTTGATGGCAGCGGAGAACAATATTTCCATGCAGGAGAGAGAGGCGATCATGAGCTCTGGGATTCGAAACTTTTTAATTACGGAAAAACTGAAGTATTACAGTTTTTGCTATCTAATCTACAATACTGGCTCAAAGAGTACAAAGTTGATGGATTTAGATTTGATGGTGTTACCAGCATGATGTTTTTCCATCATGGTATGGGAATAGACTTTGGTGATAGAGATATGTATTTTACGCAAGGCGTTGAGTTTGATGCTATTACATATCTTCAATTAGCCAATGATTTATGCCACACTATTAATCCAAATGCGGTAACTATTGCCGAAGATGTTAGTGGTATGCCTGGCTTATGCCATAGCATTACTGATGGTGGTTTGGGTTTCGATTATCGTTTAGGAATGGGTATTCCAGATAATTGGATCAAAATACTAAAAGAACAACAAGATGAAGAATGGAATATGTCCCTGCTTTATCAAACACTAACTGACAGAAACTGGAATATTAAAACCATTGCCTATGCCGAATCCCATGATCAAGCATTAGTAGGCGACAAAACCATTGCTTTTAGGTTGATGGATCAGGATATGTACTTTAAAATGGGTAAAAATAGTGAAAGTGATATTGTTGATAGGGGCATTAATATTCACAATATCATCCGCTTTTTTACGATCTCTCTTGGTGGTGAAGCCTATCTCAACTTTATGGGTAATGAATTTGGTCACCCCGAATGGATTGATTTTCCAAGAGAAGGCAATAACTGGAGCTATCATTACGCCCGAAGACAGTGGTCATTAATTAAAAACCCATCCTTAAAGTATGAATTTATGTATACTTTTGAAAAAGCTATGCTAGAATTCGTGAAAAAAGAACAATTGCTATCTGCTTATGCTCCACGACAGTTATGGATTGATGAAGCGCACAATTTTATTGCTTTTGAAAGAGCTAATTTGCTTTTTTGTTTTAATTTCCACCCCACTCAAAGTATATTCGATTACGAAATTCAAGCTCCTTTAATAGGTGAATACAAATTAGTATTCAACACTGATGCCTTATACTTTGGGGGCTTTGATAGAATTCATGGGAATAATCCCCATTATGCCAAATACAAAGATGACTTGCCCCGTATAAAAATCTATTCACCAAACAGAAGTGCTCAGGTTTATAGAAGAAAAGTGTAATGTTTCAAAACATAATGAAAACAAAAATACTATCAGGTATCTTATTGATAGCATCATTCCTATTTCTCTATTCTTGTGAAAAAGAAATTAATTGCGATAAATCAACTGGATATATAGAAATACGTAATCATACAGAAAACCCTTACAATGTGTATATAGATAGTATTTGGTATAAGCAATTAAACAAATGGGATACTGTGGTCTATGAGCTTCCCGCCAAATGGTATCATCTTAGATTTGTCCAAATCTGGGGCTTCGACTCCATTCCTTATATTTATAATACTTCGGTTGCTGTAGATGCATGCTCTTATACGGCATGTAATGTTTCTGAATAGCCATTCAAGCATAAGATTAATAATCTCATTTCAACTTGAATCTAGCTAAAACAATATTTAGTACAAGTCTAATTTCAAACTAAACCACTATGGGCTGGAAGTGCCATAGGTTTATTATACGAATAAAATTTGTTTCTATTCTAATCCTAACTAGGTTAGAAATCAGAAGCTAGAAGTCAGAATTAGATTACTTCTAGCTTTGGACTTCTAATTTCAAACCAAAAATTTGCAAAAAAAAACTGAAAGTCTTATACCAACTAAATTTCTAAATAATGGATAAAGAAATTGAAT
>JAOZUW010000102.1 GCA_029938465.1 Bacteroidales bacterium
TCATAATAAATAACATAAGTCAATGTTTTGCCTACCATTTCTAAGCTTATCTTATCTATTTTATCTAAATTATCTTCTAAGGTATGCCAATGAGGGAAGAACTTAGAATCGGTGTTTTGGTCGTAATGAATAATATCAATCATAGGAATTCGCATCACTTCATTTACCGGGATATGGTCATCCATAACGGCACCGCCATTTTCAAAAATAAAAGTACTGCCATAACCTAAGAATCCGGCTTGTTTCCATACTTTTTTTACAATATGTGGAGCATAATACATACTATAATATTCCATTTTAAATACAGGATCTTTGGCGCCCACCATATCTAAAAGAATACCCCAATTTGCAGTATAATTTGGATCATGAGGATTGTTAGCCCAATGTTGCGATCCTAAAGCCCAGGAAGCATTATCGCTTTCGCCTAAGAAGTGAGGCGTGCCGTAGTCTTCCAAATCAAATAAGATGAGATCAACACCAACATCCGGAGCTTGTTTGGACATAATGCGTGCTAATTCTAATAATACACCTACACCACTGGCACCATCATTGGCACCATCAATGGGAGTGTGGTGATTTTTTTCATCTGGGTCATAATCAGCATAAGGTCTGCTATCCCAATGTGCGCCTAACAAAATACGTTTCTTTTGGTGGAGATTAAAACTACCAATAATATTTTGACCGTTTAAAATAGTTCCGTTATAAGCTCGAGCTCTAAACTCCTGAACAATTGTGGTGTCGCAGAATTTTTGGAGTGTTTGAGCTAAATAAGTAGCAGCCTCTTTATGCGCTTCTGTATTGGGTACTCTTGGGCCAAAAGCTACTTGATCTGCTATGTAATTATAGGCAGAATCAGCATTAAACACAGGAACATTAACTTCCTTTTGAGGGCTTTCGTTTTTGTCTTCATTTTGTTTTTTTTCTGGAGTATCGCAAGAAATAAAAGCAAGAAAGAGTACAATAAAAATAGGGAGTAAATGGTATATTTTCTTCATTATTAATTTCTTAAAGTGTGAATGCAGTTTTGTTTAATTCATCAGTGAAAACCATTTGATTTATAGTGTTCCTATATCTGTTTTGTAATTCCACTTTAAAGAGTTCTTCTGATAGGTTATTAGGATTATCAAGATATCCAATGGCAGTTATACTAAAGCATACGAATTGATCATCAATATGGAAAGCTTTTTGAGCTTGTTCAGCCTGAAAACCAGTGATTTGATGACTTATTAAGCCTTGATTTACAGCTTCTAAGCAGTAATTTCCTACAGCTTGTCCCAAATCGTAAAGGGCTTCATTATTGGGTTTGTTATTATGTTTATAATGTGTTTTGTAAATATTGAGAATAAGGGCTGAAGCATTATTTGCCCAAGTTTTATTAAAATCTATAAGTGTGTTAAACAGTTTATCAAATGTTTGATCTCCATTCATACCTACTATAAATCTCCAGGGTTGTTCATTAAATGCAGATCCTGTCCAGCGTGCCGCTTCAAAAATACTCATCAGTTTTTGGGAGTCTATCTTTTTATCTTGAAAAGCTCTGGGGCTCCATCTGTTTTTACTCAGTTCATTAATAGGAACAGCTGTTTGTGCCTTTTTCGTTTCTTTTAATATCTGAAATAATTTATCCATGTTTTATTTTTTTATGCAGTAGCGTTTTATTAAATTATAGGCTGATGTTATTCCCAATTCGCCTGCTTTGCTTAAATTAGGGCAGGCTGCTTCATTATCTTTTAACAAAAGTAAAGTTAAGCCTTTATTATAGTAGGCTTCAGCCAGATTACTTTGGTAGCTTATGGCTTTGTCATAATCATCGATAGCCAGCATATAGTTTTGCATTTTATTGTATAAATTGGCTCTGTTATAGTATAAAAAACCCAATTCAGGATATATTTGTAAAGCTTGATTATAAAAGTCAATTGCTTGATTCAACTTAGGAATAGTATAGGCTTTCTGATTGTTCTGATCTTCTTGAATATCACCTTTAGTTATCTGGGGTGACTGTTCTATTTCTCTTTCGGATTCTTGTAAAACCTCAATATATTCTACATTAGCCAGGTTGAGGTAAGCAAAACCAAAAGTAGGATCTAGCTTTACGGCTTGTGTATAGCTTTCTTTGGCGGCTTGCAAATTCCCTAATCGTTCATTTAGAATTCCTATATACAGATAGTTATATGGATTATTCGGGTTGTTAATAAGCAAACTGTCCATACGAGATAAAATCTCAGCCGATTTCTTTGGACTCAGCTGGTTTACTTGTTTGGTGAGACCAAAAGACAGTTTGTGAGCAGCTAATTTCGATTGGTTATATTCAGCTATCTCTTTATTATAATATTGGTTTCTTTTTTCTTCAATATAGGATTCTTCATCTTGTGCCAACATGGAAATCACAAAATTAGGCTCTAATTCAATAAATATATTTTTATACTGAATATATCCATCTTCAGCATTAGCATTATTAAAATCACTTTCAAAAGCTATTAATTTGGTAAATTCAATACTGTCTTTATACATCAAAGGAATACTATCTGTTGACATAGTATTGAATTTTTCTCTAATAGATTCGGCTTTTTGAATATCGGTATAAGCTCCTTTTTCATTGTTTAGTTGTCTACGAGCACTTGAACGATTCAGGTAAGCTTGAGCAAAATCAGGAAATAAATCAATAGCTTTAGAGAAATCTTTCTCAGCGCCACGGTAATTTCCCGACATATATTTTACAATACCTCTGTTGTACCAGCCATAAATATTACTACGATTTATTTGAACAACTTTGTTTAAGTCTTTGATGGCGCTTTTATATTTCTTCTGTTCGGTTTTTAATATGGATCGATTGTAATAGGTTAAAGCATTATTGGGATCTAGTTTTAACACTTTTTGATAATCGGCATAAGTACCCAAAGTATCACCCGTTTTATACCTACTTAAACCTCTGAAAAAATAGAGTAGGGGATCTTCATCATCAAGCTTCATGGCTAATTCAAAATCAAAAATAGCATCCTCATATTTTTCCATTTCAAATTTGAGCATACCTCTTCTTTGATAAGCCATTTTGTTTAAATAGTTAACTCGAATGGATTTGTTTATTTCATCAAGAGCCTCTTCCATTCTATCTAATTTATATAACGCAAATCCTTTATTTAAAAATGCCATCTCATTTTTTGAGTCTAAAATAATGGCCGTATCAAAATCCGTTATAGCT
Organism: Bacteroidales bacterium; assembly: GCA_029938465.1. Lineage (GTDB taxonomy): Bacteria > Bacteroidota > Bacteroidia > Bacteroidales > UBA12170 > UBA12170. Next base: position 3,200 of record JAOZUW010000102.1, read on the forward strand.
TTCTCGTACATCTCTAATTGTAATTTAGTAGTACCACGGTTCACGTAAACATCAGCATTATTTGGCCCTCGATGAATAGCATCAGAAAAGTCTTGTAAAGCAGCAGAATACTGTTTTATTTGTGATTTGCATATACCTCGATATTGGTAATTATAACTGAAATATGGATTTATTTCAATGGATTTATTAAAATCTGATATGGCACCATCAAAATCGCCTAAGCTGTATTTAGCCAAACCTCTAAAAAAATAGGGCTCAAATTTATTGGGAGATGCTTTAATGGCTACACTGAGGTTTTTTATAGATTCTGTGTAATTGTCATTAAATAAATCCGTTCTGCCCATAGCCAAAAAACGTTGGGTGTTTACCTGTGAAAATGTGGAAGCCACTATCAGTATAAAACTAAAGGAAAGTAGTATTTTTCGCATAAAGATGGTCTGTAAATCTATTCTCGCTGTAAAATTAAATCATTTTCATGATTTGACACTAATTTTAGGCTTTTTTTTGTTTTATACTAAGCCAGCATAGAATATTGTAATATTATATGCCTATTTTACATCTACTCTTCTTCATAATTTATTTCCAGAACTACGGCTATGCAAAGAAATTATTTATCAATTAGATGCAAAAGAGGCTATCTACTAAATACAAAATTCTATCACGGCTTAGTATAATTAATGAATAATATTTGATTTGGAATCAAGTATGAAAAGAAAATCCTATAATCTTCAAAAAATTACTGAATATTCTTTAAAAATTCAAAATAGGCTTTTAATATCGGTGCATTTTTTTCTTGTGGAGTAAATATCTCAAGCAGTTGAGCATTATTTGAAGGTTCAAAAAATAATTCTAAGCTCTTTTGTAAAGTATCTGCAGTATGGCAAGATGAATAATTCATTTTTGCTTCTTCTGCCAAAGATTGAGCAGAGCGTTGATGTGGTGTCTCAAATAATGGAAGTTGCTTACTCTGTGCCGGGCCTTCAATAAATCGGAAAATACCTCCTCCTTTATTATTAATCACAATGATTCTGAAATTATTATGTAAATAATTGTTCCATAGTGCATTACTGTCATAAAAAAAGCTCAAATCACCAGTGATAATACAGCTTATTCCATTATTTGCCATACTAGCTCCCAAAGCAGTAGAAATGCTTCCATCTATTCCGCTAACACCACGGTTGCTGTTAATAATGATGTTTTTAGAATATTTAAAAAGTTGAGAGTATCGAATGGGTGTGCTATTAGAAAAATGCAAGTTGATAGGTGTATTTGGTAGGTTTTTTCTGATGCTTTCGAAAATATAAAGATCAGAAAACTCTAACTTACTCATATATTGTTGATGTAATACTTGAACTTTATTTTGCATAGCTAGCCATAATTCTTTATAGTTGCTATTATTCGTGCTTTTTTGTGCTGTTAGGAATTCAAGAAATGCATTATCAGAAGTTTGAATATGTTGGGTGAGGTGAAAATAGGTATCCATTGGTTTATGATCTAAACCAATATGCCAATGTTGATATTTCACTTTTTTACGCAGCCAGGCTTTTATTTTTTTACTTACAATATGTCCTCCAAGGCTGATCAGTAAATCGGGGAATAGGTTGTTTTCATTTTCAGAGTTTACCTGCATTAGAACCTGATCGATATGCTCAATGCTAGATGCTTCTTTTATATTTGAAGTGCTTTCTGAAAGAATGATCAGATCATTTCTTTCTGCTAAAGATTGTAAGAGATTATCAAGTTGAGGATCAAAATCATGCTGCCCGATGATAATCATCTTCTTTGTAGTTGTATTCCAAATATCTTGCAGCTCTGTTTTTTGAGCAGATTGTATTTTTTTAGAAGCTTGATATTTGGTTTTTGGTAATAATTGGAGCAAGGCTTTTTCTTGAGTTCCATAAATGGGTTCATCCATAGGCACATTAATATGCACAGGACCTTTTACAGGGAATTGGCTTGCAGCTATAGCTTCCAGAATATATTCCTGAAATTTTTGCAAATTATTATCTGATTGCAGATCTTCAGGCAAATGCACACTCTTTCTGATATAGTTATAAAAAACACTTTTTTGTCGGATGGTTTGCCCATCACCCTGATCAATTAAATAATCAGGACGGTCTGCTGACAGAACAATTAATGGAATATTTTGATAATAGGCTTCTGCTAAAGCTGGTGCATAATTCAATAATGCGGAGCCCGAAGTGCAATTTAATACCACGGGCTTTTTAAGTTTCTGAGCCAAGCCCAGTGCAAAAAAACCGGCACTTCGCTCATCCACAATGCTATAGATAGTAAATTCTTTATATTCCGGAAAAGTTAGCATCATAGGTGCATTTCTACTGCCTGGAGAAATGACTATATGTTCTATTCCTTCACGGATAAATAATTCGGCAATATGTTGCAAACCTGCTTTATTCGAAATCATAATGAGGATACTTATTAGATATGAATCACTTCGTCATAAGCTGCTGCCACAGCCTCCATAACAGCTTCGCTCATAGTTGGGTGAGGATGTACGGATTCGATTATCTCACGTGCTGTTGTTCCTAATTTACGAGCAACCACTGCCTCTGCAATCATTTCAGTAACATGATCACCAATCATATGACAACCCAGCCATTTATTGGTTTTGGCATCAAAAATAACCTTTACAAAACCTTCTTTATGTCCAGACGCACTGGCTTTCCCAGAAGCTGTGAAGGGAAATTTTCCTACTTTTATTTCGTAGCCGGCATCAAGGGCTGCTTTTTCGGTATAGCCAACACTAGCCACTTCGGGAGAAGTATAGGTGCAGCCTGGGTTATTATTATAATTCATAGGAGTGGGAGAGTGCCCTGCAATTTTTTCAACACAAATAATACCTTCGTGAGATGCTGTGTGCGCTAAAGCCGGTCCGGGAATGATATCGCCAATGGCATAATATCCTTTTACATTGGTGCACATAAACTCATCCACCATTATTTTACCCTTTTCTGTTTCAATGCCTGTTTCTTCCAAGCCTATTCCTTCAATATTGGTAGAAATACCAACAGCAGAAAGGACTATTTCCGCTTCAATAGTTTCTTCTCCTTTTTTTGTTTTTATCAGTACTTTGCAAAGATCTTCTGACGTGTCTACACTTAAAACTTCACTTTTGGTCATTACTTTAATACCGGATTTTTTAAAACTTCGACCTAATTGTTTGCTGACATCTACATCTTCAATAGGTACGATAGTATCTAGAAACTCCACCAGTGTTACTTTTGTTCCTATGCTATTATAAAAATAGGCAAACTCACTACCAATTGCACCAGATCCTACAATTACTATAGATTTAGGTTGTTTGGATAAAGTCATAGCTTTTCGGTATCCAATGATCTTTTTGCCATCAATAGGTAGGCTTGGAAGCTCTCGTGATCGTGCTCCTGTGGCCAGAATAATATGCTCTGCCTTATATTCATTTACTTCACCTTCTAAAGAGGTGACTTCAATCTTTTTCCCGGCTTTTATTTTCCCAAAACCCCGTATGAGATCAATTTTATTCTTTTTAAATAAATACTGAATACCTTTGCTCATATTCTCAGCTACTCCACGGCTGCGGTTTACAATAGCTTCAAAATCAACTTCTATTGCTCCATTGATATCAATACCATAATCCTTAGCTTTATTGGCATAATTAAAAACCTCAGCACTTTTCATAAGTGCTTTTGTGGGTATACATCCCCAATTCAAACATATACCTCCCAATTCAGCTCGCTCTATAACAGCCACTTTTTTACCTAGTTGAGAGGCTCTTATAGCAGCCACATATCCTCCTGGACCACTACCCAATACTATAATATCATAGCTCATAATTGTTCTAAATGAAATGTTTTGACAAAAATACATGTTTTTTGGCTCTTTTCGTTATTTTTGTGGGATAATTGCAGACTGCATATTTTGGTTAGTTTGTGACTGATCTTTTGATATTAAGCATGGTAAGGAAAAGAATAATATAGATGAATCTAAAGAGCAAAGTATTAGAATTGGCTGGAATATGGCATTCCAAAGTTATAGAATATAGAGAGTGGTTGCATCAGCATCCCGAATTGGCATTTCAGGAAAACCAAACAGCAGATTATATAAGTCATTTTTTAGATAAGCAAGGAATATCCTATACTAAAGGAGTAGCAAAAACAGGTATTGTAGGGATTGTCAAAGGGAGAAATCCAGAGAAAAAAGTAGTAGCCCTTCGTGCTGATATGGATGCTTTAGAAATAATGGAAGAGAATAAAGTGCCCTACAAATCTATTAATGAAGGAGTAATGCACGCCTGTGGACATGATGTGCATATGGCCTCTTTGATGGGTACTTTGGCTATTCTTAATGAGTTAAAAAATGAGTTTGAAGGAAGTGTTAAATTTATCTTTCAACCATCCGAAGAGAAATATCCGGGAGGTGCCAGTGTGATGATAAAAGAGGGAGTATTAGAAAATCCCAAGCCACATAGTATTTTCGGTCAGCATGTTTTTCCAGAATTAGAAGCAGGGAAAGTAGGTTTTAGAAAGGGGAAATATATGGCCTCCACAGATGAAGTTTATTTGGAAGTGATTGGAAAAGGCGGACATGGAGGCATACCGCAACATGTTATTGATACCGTACTTATTGCCTCTCATATTGTGGTAGCATTGCAGCAATTAAGTAGTAGGCGGGCAAATCCTACCATGCCTACTGTTTTGTCATTTGGTAAATTTATCGCGAAAGGGCAAACAAATATTATTCCAGACAAAGTTCATATTGAAGGAACTATGCGTACTTTTGATGAGGCTTGGCGCAAAACTATGCACCAAGAAATAGAAAAAATAGCTAAAGGAATAGCTCGAAGCATGGGTGGTGATTGCAAAGTGAGAATAGCCCATGGCTATCCTTTTGTTGATAATGACGAAATTTTAACCCATAGCGCAATAAAAGCAGCTAAAGAATTATTGGGCGAAGAAAATGTGGTAGATTTAGAAATGCGAATGACTGCAGAAGATTTTAGCTTTTATACGCAGGTAGTCCCTGGTTGTTTTTATAGATTGGGTACAGAAAATACCCAAAAAGGAATGATATCTAACTTGCATACGCCCACTTTTGATGCTGATCCTGTGAGTTTTAAAATAGGAATGGCTCTGATGGCCTGGTTGGCTATTAAAGACTTAGAGAATTAAAATTGAAAAATAGGAAAAACCCTATTTTTAACCATAAAACAATAAAAAATGAAGAAATATTTTATCCTTACAGCAGCATTAATATTTGCCTTTGGTGTATTTGCACAGAAAAATCAAGACCAAGCCACTTTTACAACTTATGACAAAGGTGAAAGTTATTACTATAGTACGATCTTATCTGGTGTTACTTCTTATGATAAAAGTCAGAAAAAAGAAAAGCCCTATAAAGTATATAAAGTAAATTTAGATGGACAGGAGTTTCCAAATACTCTTGATTTATATTCGAATTCTCAATGGCATCAAAAGCCTATCTCTCAAGGAAGTACTGGTACTTGTTGGGCTTTTGCTACTACTAGTTTTTACGAAACGGAAGTTTATCGTTTAACTGGAAAGAAGATCAAACTATCGGAGATGTATAGTGTTTATTGGGAATATGTAGCCAAGGCTCGTGGGTTTATTGAAAGCAGAGGGAAATCGAATTTTTCGGAAGGCTCCGAGGCTAATGCTGTTACGAGGATGTATAAAGAGCATGGAATTGTTTCTTTTGAAGCTTATAACGGACTGTTAGAAGGACAAGAGTTTTATAATCATAAAGCCCTATTTAAAGAAATGAATGCTTATTTGCAGGGCGTTAAAAAATCTCAAGCCTGGAATGCAGATAGGGTAGAAGAAACTATTCGCGCTATTTTAAATACTTATATGGGAGCACCTCCAACAGAAATTGTTATGGATGGGAAAACTATGACTCCAAAAGAATATATGATGGAGGTTTTAGAAATCAACCCTAATAATTATGTGGATATTCTCTCTTATACTCAAGAGCCATTTTACCAACAAGTAGAATATCATGTGCCTGATAATTGGTGGCATAGCGATGTGTATTATAATATTCCTTTGGAAGATTTTATGCAAACACTAAATAAGGTGGTCAAGAAAGGATTTACAGCTAGTATTGATGCTGATGTATCAGAAGCTGGTTTAGTGAACTTAAAGGGAAATCCACAAGTAGCTATAGTTCCTGATTTTGATATTCCTTTTGAGTATATTAATGATGATGCTCGACAGTTTCGCTTTTCTAATAAAACTACAACTGACGACCACCTGATGCATCTGGTAGGTTCAGTGAAAAAAGATGGTCATTGGTGGTATTTAATTAAAGATTCCAGTTCTGGTTCCAGAAATAACAGCCCAGAAGATCCGGAATTTGGTTATTACTTCTTTCGCGATGATTATGTAAAGCTAAAAGTGATGAGTTTTACGGTACACAAAGATGCCGTTAAAGATATATTGCATAAGTTTGAAGAAGTGAATTAAAGTGAAAGGACATCCTAAGTCTGATTGTTTTATATCTAACCCAGTTTATCAAGAGTAAGCTTGTATTATTAATTTTATTATCCTTAATAGTAGCCCTGAGCGGACCCAATGGCTATCGGGTCGAAGGGCGGTATTCTGCATAAAAAATACTTTTATAAGACGCCATACTTCGACTACGCTCAGCACAGCTTTAGTGTATTTGTATTTTGTTGTATCCAGGAAAGACTCAGTACGGCATTAGAGTGTCCGTATTTTGCTAATATGCTCGCTTATCAATGAGTTAGTTTACACTATTTATTTTTAATAATCTTCGAAGTAGTCCTGAGCGGAGTCGAAGGGCGGTATTCTGCATAAAAATTATTTTTATAAGACGCCATACTTCGACTCCGCTCAGCACGGCTTTAGAGTGTTAGTATTTAATTATCTATTAAAAGCCTATTTATACAAAAGCTTATAACACGTTAAATCATTAGTTAATAACGTTGGTTCAATACATGCATATGTTGGCTCAATTGATTGATAAATCGTTGTTTTTAAGGATTTTATTGCGTAAATTGCAGGCGTAAGCGTAAGAAATTATGGATAGATTATCCAATATACACATCCCACACCATAAGTATTCTTATAATAGTTGAATGCATTATTTAAAAAGATAACAATTAGCATTGGCATTTTTAGTTTCGTTATCTCCTAAAAGGTTACACTTAAAATTAAAAATTATGA
>JAOZUW010000228.1 GCA_029938465.1 Bacteroidales bacterium
TTTAGCCACTATTTGTTTATCTGATCATTCGTGATCTTCAAAATCTCCTGCTCTAAAGCATTGGCTTTGGCTTCAATCTCTGCTCCTTCTCTAAGCATTTTCTCCACAAAAACCTGATCAGTTAAATCGGCAGCATTAATTTTCACATTTAAAAAAGCGCCCATTACTGCAGTACGTGCACAAAGAGCACCTACTCCTGCATCAGAAACCGAATTGGGGTTACCATATTCTGCCATGGCTTTAATAACTTCCATGCTTTCTAAAGATTTTTGCATCACAGTAAAAGGGACTTCAATAGCATATTTGCTGGCATCTTCAATCGCTTGAAGACGTGTTTTTTTCTCGTCATCTGTGCTTTTTGGTAAACGAATAGCATCCATGATCTTATTAAAAGCAGCTGTATCTTCATCAACCAGGTGAAGAAGATGATCTTTTAGCTTTTGCCCTTTTACAGCTTGTTCAGAAAATTTATCACATTGGTCTTCCCATTTGGCACCTGCTTTATGTGCCGATAGATTAGCAACCATAGTTCCCAGAGAAATGCCCAATGCACCTACGTATGCTGAAATAGATCCGCCTCCGGGAGCTGGTGATTCACTAGCTGTTTCGTTGGCAAATTCTGTTAGATTCATATCAATAAGTTTGCTTTCATTCTCATCTTCAAGCAAGTACTCAATAATATTTTTCTTAGGATCAAAAGGTTTTAGGTCATCTAATCCCATTGATTTAACAGCAATTTTTATTAGTTCATCATTATCAATTCCTAAAGAACGGTTTTGCTTGCGAAGGAAATATCTTCCTGCATCTAGCATCGCTTCTAAAGGAATAACTCCAACAAGCTCCGATCCGCTAACTCTAATGCCGCGTGCCAAAGCTTTCTCAAATACATCATCATAGGCTTTATGTACAGATGTGATACTGATATCGGTCAAATTCATTGATATTTGAGCAATGCCATATTCCTCAATAAACCATCCAATAGCTTTAACAGATTTTAAACTACCAGGAACCATTACTTTTTTACCGTTTTGATCTAAAACAGCTTTTCCTGTAATGGGATGGCCCTCTCTTTTTACACGTCCTCTTTCTCTAACATCAAAGGCAATAGCATTGGCTCTTCTGGTAGAGGTGGTGTTTAGATTTACGTTAAACGCCACTAAAAAATTACGTGCACTTATAGCCGTAGCTCCAGTTTCAGCTACAAAAGTTGCGGGTCCGTAATCAGGTTTCCACTCCTCTTTTTTTAATTTCTTTTCTAAAGCCTCATATTCACCGGAGCGAACATAGGCCAGATTTTTTCTTTCAGGGCTTTTAGCTGCAAATTCGTAGCAATAGATAGGATAATTGAGCTCTTTACCTGCTCTCTCAGCCAACTGATGAGCATAAGCAATAGTTTCTTCCATGCTAATGTTAGCCACGGGTACAAGCGGACAAACATCGGTAGCTCCAAAGCGAGGATGGGCACCATGTTGTTTTGTCATATCAATCAGCTCTTTGGCTTTTTTCATTCCTTTTATGGCAGCATCCATAACAGGTTCAGGTTCACCAACAAAAGTAACAACCGTGCGGTTTGTAGCATTTCCAGGATCTACATCTAAAAGTTTTATCCCATCTACACTTTCTATTTCGTCAGTGATTTGTTTGATAATGCTCATATCACGTCCTTCGCTAAAATTTGGGACGCATTCAATTAATCTCTTCATCTATTTATTTTTTATATTTTTGGAAATAGCCTTGTTTTTTCTTTATCAGTAATTAAAGATAGGCTTAGCTTATGTAATGTTTATTTTTCTAATTGATTAACTACTGGGTTCGCATAAATATTAAGAAAAATTCTTTTAAAGGTTTCAAAGTCTTCTTTTTCAGCTCTTAGGTTAAATATTTCATTAATATATTTGGAAAATCTTTCTCTTTCCCAAGCGTTATATTTATCAACATATTTTGTATCGTTGTTTACCATATCGTGAGCCATAAAATTGCCCGGAAAGAGCTTAAAGTTTTTATGTATCTGGCGATCAATTTCTCGTGATAATTCCTTAAAGTGATCCTGTATCCTGTCAGATTCTAGGTTGAGGTTGCTTTTTTCAATTTGTTTTCCAAAAGCTAAATGAACACGCCCCTTTTGTTGCGTAATTCCGGTGATGATACTTTTCATATCCTCTGTTCCATCTTTTTTATAACTTCCAGTAAGCTCAATTTCTGTTAGTTCGTTGGCTTTTAGACTGTCACAACTGTCGTATTCGTAGGAGAGGCTTACAGGTACAATCTTTAAACTTAAAAGGTAATCAATTTTACTTTGATTACAATCCATAGATATCATTTTCAGAACTCCGGGATTCGTTTTGTCGTTACCGTCTTTTGTACGTCCTTCACGATGGCTGATCCAGATCGATTTTTTCTTATCTTGTAATACATAACGCATATAACGCGATAATTCTTTCGATTTTGTTATCATTTCACGTGTTGGAAGGTTACGGGAGACAGTAAAAGATTGATTAAGTTTTACAATATCAGTCACTAATTCCGAACTCAATAAATTACTCCCAATAGCTGTTTCTCCTGCTTTGTATTCGTTTTGATAAAGAATATAAAACATCAAAGTGCTATCAAAAATAATATCACGATGGTTAGAGATAAATAAATAATTTTCATCTCTACTTAAATTTTCAAACCCACTGATACTTATGTTTTCCATACTTCTATCAATACCGGCTTTTACTCCTGGAAAGATAAAGGACTCTTGGAATTTATCTGTTGAGTCTACTAAACTTACTCTATTCGAAATAGTGGATGAACTCCAACTAGGATATATATGTTTTATTAATTTATGAAAAATGGGGCTGTCCTTATGTTTTGATAGAACTTCCTGTACCTCAGCGTCTAAATATGGTCTTATAGTTTCAAATGTTTCCACAAAATGTTTTTTTTTGCAATTTACGGAAAAAAACTGAAATGAGAATATAATTTAAGTTAGTGTTGCGTTTCTT
>JAOZUW010000103.1 GCA_029938465.1 Bacteroidales bacterium
GCAAGGTAATGTGGAAGTCTATCGTGGACATGTTACTTTGGTTTTATAAGTACTTGGAGTATATTAAAGTACTTGGAGTTGTGAAGTGACGTTCTTTACTAGAAATTAGGTTTTGCTTGGAAAACATTTCCAAGCAAGCGGTGTAAAGAAGGATTGTTTTGATGAAATTATTGTTTAACTAACAAACAAACTGCCTGAGCACTAATGCCTTCTTCTTTTCCCTGAAAGCCAAGCTTCTCGGTAGTGGTAGCTTTAATGGAAATTTGATGCAGCTCAATATTTAAACTCTGGGCTATTTTTTCTCTCATAAAAGGGATGTAAGTACTAATTTTTGGTTTTTGTAATATTATTGTGCTGTCTATATTTTCTAGGCTATAGCCATTATCTTTCACTTTTTGATAAACACTTCTTAGAAGTATTAAACTACTAATATTCTTATATTTCTCAGAAGAGTCAGGGTAATGTTGCCCAATATCTCCAAGGCTTAAAGCCCCAAGCAATGCATCACAAATGGCATGTAGCAAAACATCGGCATCGGAATGCCCTTGTAGTCCTTGATAGTGAGGGATCTCTATTCCACCTAAAATTAGTTTTCTATTTGGTGCGAATGCATGAACATCGTATCCTATTCCTATTCTCATCAGTTTTTTCTTTGTATAGCAAATGTACATTAATTTATTTATAATCCTGATGTCTATTGAATTGGTAGGGTAAATGCATCTGATACCAACCTAAACATCAAACAGTTTTCGTTTTTAGGCTTATACTAAACATTGAATTTGAATGAATAAAACAATATGAAATCAGATTAGCAATAATGATAAAAAAATGTTTTTTCTTTTCCCTTTTTTAAAAAAGGGAATTAAAAACTTCCGCTGTTGATAAAAAGCTACTGCGTAAGATTTTTCCACTAAAACAAAAAAACTCATCTTTATAGCCGCTAAGCATTATCAAGTCGTCAATAAGCATTGGATTCATTGTTAAATACAAATTCAAACTCTCTTCTTCGATTGGCGTCTAACATCTTCAAACAGTTTTTGTTTTTACGCTCCGAAATCATTCTCCGTTTAACGCATTTTCTCAAAGGCGGGTAGACTTTTGAAAAAAGTCTTCATGACCTAAAGTGCAGAGCAGTTCTGTTGGTTTTGAATTATTGTTTTTGGGCTTTGGCAGGCTACAGCAGTTGATTATAAGCATAGATCCAATCTTAGGGCTTAGTAAATAGCCAAAGAAAGTGGCATGTTACTTGTGTCATTATTGTGGGAAGAAGGGCGAACAGGTTCCTTATATCACTATCTATTTTAGAATTTCTATAACTATTAAATAGATGGTGTTTTAAACATGAAAGTAAAAAAAGCGAGTACTCCATAAGGAATGCTCGCTTTTTAATAATTATATTTTCTGTTTCTACTCAATATCGTAAGATAGGGTAAATCGAAGTGTATTTTTTAATGGGTTATTTGGGTTAGTAGCAATTAAGTAAGAGAAATCTAAACCAAACACATTATAACGTAGACCTGCTCCAAGAGTAAAATACTGTCTGTTTCCTTTATCGGGATGCTCATAAAAATAACCACCTCGAAGAGCAAATTGTTTGTCGTACCAATACTCAATACCTACGGCATAGCTAATTTCTTGCAATTCTTCTTTGAATGGTGCATCATAGAATGATTGAACCATACCTTGCATAACAGAAACATTATTGTCTTTGTATGGAGGAATAGGTTCTCCTAGGCTATCTAAAACAGGAGGAGTTGGAACTAATAATTTATTGATATCTAAGCTAAAAGATATATAGTTATAATCGTCAATATCCATAGAGAAGGAATTACCAATTCTTAGATTTGTTGGAATAAAATCCTTTTCAGTAGAGCTGGTATAGGATATTTTATTACCGATATTATTGATGCTTACACCTAAAGAGTATAAGCCTTTTCGTCCTTGTGAAAAACGTAATGGTTTTTTATAATACATGGAGATATCTGCAGCAACAGAAGTTCCTGGTCTAGTTTCTTGTCCAAGAATCTCTTGTCCTAAAGTAAGATTGGAATATATAAATTTACCTACAACAGCAGCTGAAAAGTTCTCACTCAATTTTCTGGCATATGCTACATCAACAGCAAATTCATTAGGCTTGTAATTACCTTTCGGAAGGCCATCTTCACCAGTAAATGTAATATTTCCAAGAGAGAAGTAGCGTAAAGAAGCAGCAATAGTTTGTTTATCACCTATTTTTCCATATCCCGAAACATATCCAAGACCAATATCATCAACCAAACCTTTGAGCCAAGGTACATAGGAAATGTTAAATCCAACACTTTTTTCTACAAAAGCAAGTTTAGATGCATTCCAGTATATACTGTTTCCGTCAGGAGAAGAAGAACCACCGGCATCACCCATACCACCAGCTCTGGCATCAGGGCCAATCATTAAAAAAGGTACAGCTGTAGTTATTGTTCCCCATGATCTTTTTTCATCATCTTGTGCTAGTGTTGTTTTGCTTATCGATAAAACAACTGTAGCTATTAATAAAATACTTAATATTTTTCTCATTCTTTTAGTAATATTATTTAATCTTTATTTTTTCTATTTAAAAAGCGTGCAAATGTAATGAAATTACTTTGGATTATTTAACAACGATTAATTTTTGTGATTGTTGTACTGTTTGTCCTTTTTTATTCTTCACATCTAAAACATAAGTATACAAGCCTTGCTTTAAAAAAGGACTTGAGATTTGTGATGTGTTCATATGTATAGGTTCAATAGTATTTCCATTAACATAGGCTTCACATTGATAGGACCATATTTTCTTACCTTGGATATCATAAATATGAATGTTTACATCAAAAGAAATTTCATCGGGTTGATTATGTTCAAATGAAAATCTTGTATGATTAGCCATAGGGTTTGGCGTATTCTTTAAATTAAAGATATTTAGACTTCCTGCATTGGTAACTATAAAATTGATACTTTTTTCATTGGAATTATCAAACATATCCCATGCTTTGATCAATAAATTGTGAGTGCCTAAATCCAAATCATTTAATTGGAATTCTACTTTCCCTTTTTGATGTGAATTCTCTTCATAGGAGTATGATTCATTCAAATTGATACTATTTTCGTGATCTATCTTTGCAGTAATTTCTCTTCCAAAGCCAAATTGTACATTATTGATTCCATTAATATCAAAAAGATCAACTAGCATCATAGGGTGTGTTGAAGTAGCATCACCATCTTTAAATTGATAGTTGTCTAGATGGATATCTATATCGGGACCCTGATTGTCGTTCTCAACAGAATGATCTATGCCCCCAACTATAAATTCTAAGTAGCCACCATTGGCATCACAAATTCCTGTTTCATTATTACTATCTGTAGCATAATAGCTGATTTTTCCCGGGCCATAAATTGTATTCATACCGCTTGGTACCACAAAAGAAAATTCAAATTCACCATTGTTTGCTCTGGCTTTACCATTGTATATAACTAAATCAATGATTTCAAAATCTGTTTTATGATTTCCAGCATCATTAGCTAAAGTAGTGTATACGGTTGGTTTTCCATAAACACTAATTTCTACAATACCATTAAAGTTTTGTAGCAGCTGGTGTTGAATATCAGTAACAATTCCTTTTACGTTTACTGTTTGTTGTGCCTTTAAAGTATCTTGATAGGCCTCTCCAATTTCCTGATTGTTAATATGCGTTGTTTCTACATAACACTCAGGGTAGGCCATTTTAAGTGCAGGATCACCCAATAAACAAAAGTTAAAATTCCGTTGAAGATTACCACTTTCGTTTTTAGCATATTTAATAATTTCTCCCAGACGATAATGATTCCCATTTTCATCACGTGAGAATGCAATTTCATGAAATTTCTTATTGAGTTTAAAATTATAAGAAGCATATGCTAAACGAGTAGTAGTGAAGAGGGCTATACCACCTCCCAATGGATTTAATACAATATGTTCTCCAGCTGAGATATGATGAGGATCGTCAAAAGGGCCAAACTCACAGCTAGCCACAATAAATACACTTAGATTATCTATATTTCTCCATGCTTGAATGTCAGGAATGGTTAGAACGCGTTCTTCTGAAAGAGCAACAGGGCCACCATGTCCAGTATAGTTTACAAATAAAACACCTTCTTCCACAGATCTGTTAATAGCTTCAGTAACATCAGGATATCGTTTTCCATTAGGTGTATTTATCTTTACATAACTATCAAAAAATATTTTATCCACATTAAACTCAGGATGATCTAGTAAGAAAGTATCGGCTAAAGTATTGCTATCGTCAAGATGTAAATTGTTGTTTCCATCGTCGGCAATAAAACATACATTATTTCTCCAAGAACTCATCTGATCTTCATTATTTCCTACAGCATAACGAATGGTTTTATCCACCATGGTAGTAGCTTGTTCTATAGTATGAACCGGAAAACGACCTATAGAGATTTGAATTTCACCTTTTGCCGAATCGCCATCCTGCTGTCCTAGAATTCCAAAATAATCGTCAGTATCAAAGGTGGCTGTGTGAGAAAGACTACCAACGGATTGAAAGGTAGGGACTAAATTTGTATTTTCTGGTAAAACATCTTTATAATCATAGGAAGCATCACCAAAGAGCAATAAGTATTTTGGTTTTTCACTATCATCATCGTTTTTATTATAATGATAACGTAAAAAATTTCTAATGGCTGTGGGGTCTTGTTTTCCTGATGAAAACTCATTATATATTTGTTGTGGATTGATTACTATTGTACGTAAAGTATCGTGTACTTGATGAAAAGAAGCCAATAATCCTGCTTCAGTCCAGAAGTCATCCACAGTAATGATAGCCATATCAAAAGGCTCTAGAGCTTTTAAATCTTGATTGGCAATTTCTCCAACTAATTCTGGTTGAAAGCATTTGTTGTCATCAAAAGCAGCAAAAAAGTGTGTTTCATTTAATAAAAGAGAGAAGCTTAATAAATCATTATTAAGATCCATATTTTTTAACTGTTTGATATCATAAGGGTCGCTAATATCCCAAATTATTGTGTTTTCATTGGCATTTTGAAGTTTAAATTCAAATATTTTATTTTCATCCAATAATACATCATAGCTAAACTTTAATTGATCTTCTGTCATTTTTAAATGGCGGTAGGCATTAACCTCAATGTAATCCAGCCAAACATTTGCTGAGGCATTGGGTTTATCGTATTGTAGCTCAAAATTAATGAAATCATTATCGTGAAAGAAAAAACTTCTTTCAGTTTTTTCTTTTGCCCAAGTATTTCCACCTGTACTTTGTAGTTTGGGTAAATCTACTTCGTTATTATGGGAGTCGTTAGTATGAACAATTAGTGTGCTATATACGGTAGCACGAGCTGCCAGATACAGACCATACTTTACTTTTTTCTCTACATCAAGATTTTCAAAAGTAAATGGAAGATTTATTACGTCAGTATTTTCAAATGATTCACCATACCAATTACGACCTGATTTTACAAAATTCACTAAATTACTTTCGTGCTTTTTATAATCAATAAAATTATTGATCACTTTATATGGGGTATCATTCAGGCTGTTTTGATAAGCTATTCTTTTACCATTGTCTTGATTTACAGTAATATAATAATAATTTTTATCAGCGTATGGGTGGCTTTTATAAGTAAAGCGTTCCAGAAAACGTTCGTATACCCATTTATGTGCTCCCTCAGCATAAAAAACAACGTAATCTCCATCATCAAAGCTATTATCATCAGCTCCAGAAACAAAAATGGGATTTTCTTTTAAAGCTTCAGGGACTAAAATATTATTGGCTTCGGGTAGAACACCTTTTACGTTTCCAAAAATCTGTATTTTGTTAGGATCAATATTTTCTATATCAAAACCCATGCTTACAAAATCTTGAAGACTTAGTTTATATATACCATCTTTTTCAATAGCTATTTGATACCATCTGCCTGTAGATAAAACAGATTGTGATGATACAGGTATAGAATAGCCAATAAGAAGTATCAGTATGCTTAGAGAATATATTTTAAAGTAATTATTATTCATTCTGTTTTATTTTATAACAACAAGTTTGGCTGAGCGATGAGCTTCATTTCCTGATTCGGTTTTCACGATCATTCTATAAATATAAATGCCTTTCATAATACGGCTTCCTCCACTATCTGTAGCGTCCCATTTTATCTCATTATTACGGTATCCATCAGCATAAAGCACTTCCTCAATACGGGTGACAAATGTACCATCAATACTATAAATATCTATGCGAATATCTAATTTTTCATTAGATTGATTGTGTTCAAAGGAAAAGGTGGTATAATCGATGATAGGATTAGGATAATTAAATAGCTGATCTAATGCCATTTGACTTGAAGATGCCACTACGAAATTAATAGCTGCTTTGCTGGAATTATTATGAATATCCCATACTTTTAGTTCTATATTATGAGAGCCATCGGCTAAATTGAAATAAGGGAAATCAATGGCTCCACTTTTATAAGTATTAACATCTGCTAAGTAGTAATCGTTCAATATTTTAATACTATTTTCATTGCCATCTAGAATAGCTGAAATATCGTGACCAATACCATTTCCTGTGGTATTGATACCATTTTCATCTGATACATAGGCTAATAGAACAGGGTTTTCATTGGTTAATCCACCATTTTGAAAATCAGGAGTATTGATATATAATTCTATTTTAGGCCCTTGATTATCTTCTTCGGTACCTTCAGAATAGCCTCCAATAATAAAATCTTCATAATAGCCTGTTGCATCAATTTCCAAATCCTCTGCATAAAGGCTTATCTTTCCATTTCCATATTTGTAAGCAATATCTTTTGGAACAATAAATGTAAACTCAAATATACCATCTTCTACATCAGCTTTTCCTTTATAGAGGATATTTTTTTGAAGTGTAAATTCATAGGGTGGGCTGCTTGGATCATTTCCTAAGGTTGTAATATCTGTTGGTTTATCGTAAATAGTAGGGTAAACATATCCATTAAAACCAGTTAAAATTTGATTATTTTCGTCACTAATATTTCCTTTTATAGTGATTTTAGATAGTGCCTTTATGGTATCTATTTCAACACCAGTGTTATAGTTTTCTATGGAGCTAATATTTAATTGATATTCAGGCATATTGACCTTTAAAGCAGGATCACCTAAAAGAATAAATTTTGAAACATTAAGACTGGCTCCGGTAGCTCTTTTACACTCCTTAAAAACATCTCCCATTCTGGGATATTCGCCATCGGTTTTTTTAAGTATTGATCTATAAAAATGCTTACTAATAGTAAAGTTTGTTCCAGAGAATGTGGCACGTGCAGTGGTGAAAAGTGAGATGCCTCCACCTTCTTCATTTAGAAAAATAAGCTCTCCTGCAGATACTCGTGCAGGATCATCATAACGTGCAAATTCACAAGTAGCAGTTAGAAAAACAGGAAGATTATCATAGTTTTTCCAAGATAAAATATCTGGCACATCTAAAAAGCGTTCTTGTCCCCAGCCAACTTCGCCTCCATGCCCAGTATAACTAATTATTAAAGCACCCTTTTCTACTCTTTCATTAATGGCTTCATTAACTTTAGGATATCGTTGTCCTGCTGGTGTTGACTCCTGTTTGTAGGCGTCAGCATATATTTTATCTAAATTGGCTGTAGGATATATAGAAGCCACTAAGGCACTAAGCTGATCAGCTTGTTTTAAGTGTGTATTAGTATCCTCATCGTCTGCAATAAAGCAAATAATATTTCTCCAATCCGACATTACTTTTGGATGATTGCTCTTGTAATGCTTTATTTTATCGATCATTTTTTGTGCTTCTGTGGCATTAACAACAGGAAACCGACCAACACCAATATCTACTGTATTGTTTTGGGGATCATCGCCTTCGTTAGGACTTAAAAAAGCAAAGAAATCGTCAGTGGCAACGGAGTATATAGGGTGAAGACTAGTGTAGGATTCCCAAGTAGGAACAAAATTTGTGTTGCCTTCAACACGGTCTAGATAATCCATACTAGCATCACCAAGTAATAATAAATACTTTAGTTTTTTGTTTTCTGCAGAGTTATCATGGACTGATTTTACAAAGTTTCTGATAGCTCCAATATCTTGTTTTCCACTGCTGTATTCGTGATAAATAGGTTGTAGAGTCGTAACAAAAACATCTAAATGGCTATTCTCACGATGATATTGGGCTAATTCTTCAGCTTGTTTTAAAAAATCGGGATGTGTAACAATGATATAGTCATGGTTTATTTCAGCATGAAGGTTTTGGTTTTCAATGTTTTTCACATAGGTTGCGCTTAATAAATTTGAAGAATTAAAAGCAATATATTCTTTGAGTTTATCTGTAGCTTGTGTAAAATATTGTGATGATGCAGAATTATTTAATTCTAATTTGGCAGGAATAGTGCTTTCGCTTATATCCCAAACATTTATAGACTGGGAGTTGGGGTTTTGTATAATGAATTTAGAGATCCGGTCAGGTTCAATAGTTGAAGGATTTCTAAATGACATTTGTCCACCAGAGAATTTTAATTCACGCTCAACGTTAATCTCAATATAGTCCAGCCAACCAGTACTTCCTGATAATGGCTGGTTATAGTTGATATCTATTTTAATAGTATTAGAGCTTCCTGTATTATTAAAAGTCCACTCAGTTTCGCCATTCATAGCATATGGAGGGTAGTTTCCAGTAGGTAGTTTAGGAACATTTACATTTTCACTTTGGCCTAACACTTGAATATTAAACCGACTCATTATTTCTGAACGAGCAACCATTAAGGTTTTTATCCATATCGGCGTATTGCTTATTAAATTATCAAAACTAAATTCATATTGGTAATCTGTTGTAAATTCATATTTGTCTCCAAACCAACGACGACCAGAGTTAGATAAATTATAGGTCTCATCTTCTTTAACATCATAATCAATAAAGCTGTTAACTGTATAATTTGAGTTTGTAGAATTACTAATTTGTTCAATACGCAGCCCATTCTCAGAGCCTATATTTAAATAATAATAAGACGAGCGGCTGTATATATTCAGTTGGTGATTGAAAACATTTAGAAGCGGATTGTATTTCCACACATCAGGCCCCTCAGCATAAAACAAAAAATAGTCACCTTCATCAAAAGAACCATCATTGTCATCGTGCATTTCAATAGCGATTTCAGGTATATCCGAATGCTGAAAATCACTATTATTTTCAGCAATCATTCCTCCAAAACCATACATTCTAATTTGAGATGAGATTAAATCATTGGTACTAATACCAGCATTTTTTAAATCATTATAAGTCATTTTGTAAACACCACTTTTTGTTAATTTAAACTGATGCCATTCGCCTGATTTCATAACAGATTGTGAAGAGAAGCTTGTAATTTGGGTTTCTTTATAGTTGTCTGTATTCTCAATATCATATACTAAATCAAAAGAGATGAGTTGATCCACAATATAGGGGATAGGATTTTGCTTTAGGGTAGGAAAATAAATGATTATTTTTCTTTTATGATCATCATAACTGATATATACTTTTGGCAAATAGGAATCATTCAAGTCTATTAATGCATTTTGATAATCCGAAGAATCAAGAATATAGGATTCCTCATTTCTGTTATTGATTCTTATATTTGAAATGGTTTGATTATCAGGAAGATCATATTCTTTATAATAGTGTGGCAGTAAGCCACTTAATCCAATATTACGATGGCCTTCAAAGTGTAAATCTTTTAACATAGTGTAAGAAAACTGTTGGTTTTTTACAGTTTCTTTCCAGTCGATAACAATATGTTCCGTAATACTTTGTGAAAAGAGCATCGCGGACCATAAAACGCTAAAAATGAGAATAGTATATTTTTTCATGAAGTTTACTCTAATGGGACTAATATAAAAAAACCTTTGTATTACAAGCATTACTTTTGCAATGAAAACGATTTTTTCTTTACATTATTATATACTTTGGTTTTTTAATAAAACCCAGAAGCAATCATTGTATTCGCAAATATCAACGGCAAAAGTAATCAATTGAAAGTAAAAGTCATTTTTTCTTTCAATAAAAAGGATTTTTTCTTAAAAATATTAAAAGATTATGGTCAATTTATAATTATACTAAGCCGTGGTAGAATTTCGTATTTAGTTAATAGCGTATTTTGCATCTAATTGATGAATAATTTCTTTTCATAGCAGTAGTTATAGAAATAAATTATGAAGAAAAGTAGGTGTAAAATAGGCGTATAATATTACAAGATTCTATGATGGATTAGTTTAA
>JAOZUW010000023.1 GCA_029938465.1 Bacteroidales bacterium
GGACGACATTTTTCACAGAAGAAGAAAGAACAATAGCTAGATAAAGATTTATTGTCTCCAAAATAGGATTCATATAGTTAGGTGTCCTTTAAAATCAGTTATATATGCTTGGCTTTCCTCTATAGGGTTTCATTATTTTCTGTATGTTTGTTATCTAACTACATAAAAATGATAGGAAATATATTTTTGGATTTAATTAGTTATTTGGTTTTAGTATTAAAATTAACCCGCTAGCGCGGAAATGCTTTCCGTGCGCCACACACAACTGTATCCCAGATGTTTACCCCTATTTTTTAGTCGTGTTGTTTCAATAATAATATCTAATAAACTAGGTAATTCTGTATAATTTCTAGCGGAGCTAAATAAATAGGCTTTATCGAACTCAAGTGTGTTGTATTTGCCGGACCTAATTCTTGCCTACTGGCAGGCAGACGAAAATATAAAATTTTGGCAATTATTACAGTTTTTGAGTGATATTATGCGCACGGATTACCTCGCCTCCTGCCTAAGGCGCATATGCGTCAACCTAAGGATAACTTATTTCTACATAATTAAGATAAAATACATTCTGTTAGTGTTTATACTGCTCTTAGGAAAGTGGTAGAACGACCTATTTTTGTATGCACGGAAAATATTTCCGCGCTAGCTACCTATGTTAACAAGGATTAAATTTAGAAAATATACATTGATATTGCTTCTAAACAAACTATTCAAATAATTAGTAATACTTTTGCAAAAAACAAAGAATGCAAGTACATAAATTTGGCGGAGCATCAGTAAAAGATGCAGATGGGGTTAAAAACCTGGCAAAAATTGTAAAGCAACAGCAAAAAGAAGATAAAAAATTGATTGTTGTGGTTTCTGCTATGGGCAAAACTACAAACGCTTTGGAGAAACTACTAAGCCTTAAAATACAAAGACTTGATTGGCTATCTTCCTTTGAAGAAGTTGTTATATTTCATCAGCAAATTTGTGAAACATTATTTGTTAATAATCATCTCGTATTTAAAAGCTTAAATACCCATTTTAACAATCTAAAAGAATGGTTAGAAATAGAGCAAACTCTAAAATATGACTATTATTACGATCAAGTAGTATCCTATGGCGAAATGATATCTACTACAATTATTGC
The DNA here is from genome assembly GCA_029938465.1 of Bacteroidales bacterium. Classification (GTDB taxonomy): domain Bacteria; phylum Bacteroidota; class Bacteroidia; order Bacteroidales; family UBA12170; genus UBA12170. The sequence goes on from JAOZUW010000023.1 coordinate 1,133, forward strand.
TGCATATTTAAATTCACAAAATATCAATTCCCAATGGGTAGACGCCCGCAAACTCATTGCCACAGATAATTCTTACCGATCGGCAAATGTGGATTTTGATAAAACAACAAAAGCCATAAATGAAACCGTTGAAAAAATAAACAAATTAGTGCTTACACAAGGTTTTATAGGTAGCGATAAACAAGGACACACCACAACACTAGGGCGTGAAGGATCCGATTATACAGCGGCCCTTTTTGCTTATGCATTAAATATTAAAGAGGTTAGTATTTGGAAAGATGTAGATGGTATCTATAATGCAGATCCTAAAATTTTCAATAATATAAAACTTATTGATAAGTTAAGCTATAAAGAAGCTGTAGAATTGGCTTTTTATGGTGCCAGCATTATACACCCCAAAACTATACAACCACTTAAAGAAAAAAATATTGAACTAAAAATACGCTCCTTTTATTCTCCTAAAAAACCTGGTAGCACCGTGAATGAATATCAATCTGATTATTCAAAACAAAGCACAATAATTGTAAAAAAAGATCAATTATTATTGTCCTTAATACCTTTAGACTTTAGTTTTATGGATGCTGCAAATATGGGTTTGGTTTTTGAAATTTTATCTAAGCACCACCACCAAATTAATCTGATTCAAAACTCGGCCATCAGTTTTTCCTTATGCATTGATGAAAACCCAAAACATTTCGAGGAACTTAAAAAAAACCTACAAGAGCATTTTATTCTGAGATATAATACTAAACAAGTCCTGTTAACACTTCGGCACTACCAAAGTAAACAAGTGGATCAGATATATGCCAAAGCAAAATTTAACTTAGAACAAAGAAGCCGTTCAAATTATCAGGTTTTGGTAAATGAAAAAGAGTTTAATGAGATTATTATCCCTATTTTGGAGAAATAATTCTTTTTGCGAATTTAGGATTTAAATAAGGCTCCACCTCCTTAAAGGATAAAAATATATCTATTGGTCCATCAGCATAGCTGGCTATTTCGTACTGATCGTAATGAAAAACAAATCCTTCCTTAATTAAATAAAAATTATGATCACATTTAAAACCATCAGTATAAAGAACCTCAGAATTGATATCTGTTTTACTTATTGAAACCTGCTGAAGTTCAATGATATTATTACAAACCTCAGCCATAAAAACATCTGAAGAAGTCAATATATTTTTTGTCGCTAAATCAAAAATGAAATAGTTTCTAATGGTATTTCCGTGAGCACCACCAGAAAAATAATAGGTTTCGTTCTTAAAAGAAACAAAATTCTCATCTTGAAAAATGATTTCATTGCTTATTTGTAATTCCCAATTATAGGAAGCTCCAATATCGTCAATTTCTCCCTTTAGATCTTCTTCATTATTACGATACTCCTTAGTGAACTCTTGTGTAGATATTTGCAAATTTTCCACAATCGACTTATCGGCTTGGTATTCCTCACCAAAATATGATAAAACCATACTATGGTATAATTTAGGGAAAGCAATACTATCTTCTGGTATCTTTATCTGAAATTCCATACTAAAAGAAGGCATGTTTTCATTATCAAAAAGAAATACTCTTTCGCTATGCGATATTTCCGTAAATGTTAATGTGGTCATATTCTGCTTATCTTGCTCACAGGATGAAAGCATCATCAATAAAACAAAAGATAGGATTACAGCGTAAACTGATTTTGTAAAATATTTCATAGCTTATAGATGTTTAGTAAACGAAAATGCTAATTTAATGAAAAAAAGTATAGCGTCTTTCAAACTTTATCATCACACCATAAAATCACGAAGAGGGTGATTTCTTTTTAAAAAAGACAACCATAAATGCACCAGAAATAACTAACAAAGCACCTACCCAAGTGTATAAACCCATCTGTTGTGTTTCTATCCAATCCACATTCATTTGATACAAAATACTCATTACCACTAGAGTAATTATGGGATTTAAAGTAATAATAACCGATACTTTATTCACATCTACATATTTAAAGGCCAATGATAAGCTACCATAAGCAATAATAGTATTGGCACCCAAAAAGATTAATACTAGCCAAAAATCGGCACTTAACCCGCTAAAATCAGAAAAAGAAACAAATGGTGTATATATTAAAGCCGGAAGTCCGAAAATAACCAAATTTAGCTGTTGAGAATCATAGGTTTTAACCAATATTTTTTGAAGACTGGCATAAATCAGCCAAGCTATTGCAGCCATAGCAACCCATAGAAATCCTAAATTAAAAACATCTAATTCCGATTCCATAATATAAGAAACCTGATTATAATAAAACAATACTAATCCGAAAAAGGCAACAGCAAAACCACTAGCTTGATAGAATGAGATTTTTTCTTTAAAAAACAAAAAACCAACCATCCCCAACATTATGGGTCCAAATTGAATAATGACTTGCGCCGTATTTGGGTTGGTATGGTTTACACCATTGGTAAAACCATAATAGTTTAATGCCAAAGCCAAAGCAGCCAGCAACAATAATAAAGGAGGATGAAATAATATTTTAAGTTTCTGTCTATCTGCTATTAAAAAATACAAAAACAGAAAAACAAAAGCCATTGCAAAGCGAAACCACACTATATTTACTACAGGAAATTCTTGAGTAGCCACTTTAATAGCAATAGCCAAGAAACCCCAAAAAAGAGCAGTTATAGAAGCAAAGATTAAACCTTTAGTTTGATTTGGCATTATCTAAAACTGTAATCTTTAAGTACACTAACACCTACCAATTGATCATATACTGTACCTGGTTCTCGATAATAAACAAATATATAATACTGGTTTTGAGTTTCATAATGCGAACCTTCAAAAAAGACTACATTGGCCAGCTTACTTTCATGAGGAAGCAGTGCATAAACATAACTATAAAATCCTTGTTTTAAATATAAAGTTGTTTCGTATGCTTTACTCTCATAATTATATTCCATTTTATTATAGGGTGTAATTTTCCAATTAGTTAATTCTCCCATAATATATACACCACCATCAATTAAAGGTGCAGGATAATTAAAACGGAAAAACACATCACTATATTCAGCTTCTACACGAGAATTAGGCCAATCTTTTGTTTCAATATAGTAATGACCATGAAAATCAGGATCATCCATATATTCCTCAAAACGACGAGGTTCATCTGCTAATAAATATACCTTGTCAATGCTACCACTAACATCTATCCTATCAATATACTCAGAAGAATATTTCATACTACTAAAATCGAAATATCGGAATGTATTTTGCCCATGAAAAATATTCCCTTCTTGCAAGTCATAATCCATCACTCCATTACTAATAGATAGAGGTTGTAGATCTTTAACCATATTATCCCATCTTCCATTTTGTCGAATAAAAACACGTAATTCTTTTGATGGAAAGCGAGTGCCCAAGGAGGATATATTTACTGAAAAATCAATCTCCTGATCCAGTTTACGCAAGCTAGGATCACTAGGGCGATTTACCTTGCCACCAATGCTAGACCTAGGATCAAGTACCATTACTCTTTTAACAAATATTGGTTTCTCAGGCATATCTTCAGGATAAACTTTTAATATATAATTCCCCGATTTAGTAAGTGTCATATTCTCACCAGGAAAAAGAAGCTGATAATGAATATAAGGTTGTTTGGTATTAATAGAATACTCATAATCATCAATAAAATCCTCTGTATAACCCTCTATATATTCATTAGGTAGTAAATCTGAAGGAATCCAGTCTGCATCACAGTGTATAAGAGTATACTCCAGATTAACATACTCTTCACCAAAAACATCAAAAGTAAGCTGTAGTTTGCTTTTGGCATCACCAAAAACTAAAAAAGCATCACCTAAAGGCTCTCCCAAAGGACGAACCTGAACGGTTTCCACATCTTCATGAAAATTCTGCTCCCATATTGGCTTTTGCGCTGATAATGAGATATTTAAAAAAATAAAAAGGACTAAATAAATAATTCTGTTTTTGGATAGAAAAGCCATAAAAATAAGTTTTTGTTGGTTTATCAAAACTACTGCTAAAGTAATAAGTTTTTTGTTAAATCTCCTTTTAGATTTTTGACAAAACAAACAAGCAACATCAAGAGCTTTATTACATTTTCGCACATTCCATATATCACCATTCTAAAACTTTCTTAATATCTGTTACACAATATCTTATAAAATTTAGTATTGATTAAAATTTGCATTAATCCCTACAAAAATCAATTTTTTAGTGAAAAAAATATACAGCTACAAGAGCAATTGCCTGTAGTAATTTAGAACACTAACAAATTATTTTATACTATTATTGTGTCAACATTTTTTTTATTTTTGCCTAGTTAAACATTGTTTTAAAAATAACAATAAGGCTGTTATTATCTGACAATGCAAAGTGTATATATGAATTAACAATTTCAGTCAATCAAAAATCTTATGTCAACAATTACAACAATTAAAAAAGGGCTTGAAATCAAGCTAGTTGGTGAGGCTGAAAAAACTATAACTGAAGTGGTCGCAAAGCGCGTAGCACTTAAGCCTACTGATTATACTGCTGTTTTCCCAAAGCTATTGGTTAAAGAAGGTGCAGAAGTAAAAGCAGGAACACCGATATTTTTCGATAAATATCGTGAGGATATAGTTTTTACATCACCCGTAAGTGGAGTGGTTACCGAAATCAAGAGAGGAGCAAAACGAAAGCTTCTTGAAATTAGAATCGATAACGATTTAAAAAATGAAAGTCTTGATTTTGGCAGTACCGATCCTAAAAAACTCAACAAAGACTTAGTTAGCGAGAAATTACTAAAGAGTGGATTATGGTCCTTGGTTCGTCAAAGACCCTATTCTGTTATTGCAAACCCTGAAAATGAGCCAAAAGCCATTTTTATTTCTGGTTTCGATAATGGTCCAATAGCTCCTGACTATGACTTTATCCTTCACGGAAAAGGCGAGATTTTCCAAGCAGGATTAGATGCTATTAGCCATCTTACAAAAGGCAAAGTCCATTTGAATATTCATGAGGATTTAACCAAAACAAAAGTTTTGCTCAACAGTAAGAATGTTCAAATAAATACCATCAAAGGGAAATATCCTTCAGGAATGGTGGGGCCACAAATTGCCGCAATTGATCCTATGAACAAAGGTGAAATTGTATGGATGATACAGCCACAAGATGTGGTTCGAATTGGATATTTATTCCTTGAAGGTAAATTAGTTAGCGAGAAATTAGTAGCTATTACCGGCTCTCAAGTAAAAAAACCTAGGTATATTAAAACTACTGTTGGTGCTTGTTTCGGAGATATTTTAAAAGATAATATCGTTGAAGGAGATAGTCGTTTTATTAGTGGAAATGCCTTAACAGGAATCCAAATAAGCAAAAATGGTTATTTAGGAGTATACGATAGTCAAATCACTGTTCTTCCAGAAGGTAATGAAGCTAGTTTTATAGGTTGGATAACACCAAATTTAAATAAGTTTAGTTTTTACAAATCTATGTTCTCATGGTTGTCCCCTAACAAAGAGTACGATCTCAACACCAATACTAATGGTGGCGAACGTGCTTTTGTGATGACAGGTCAATTTGAAAAAGTTTTTCCTTTCGATATTTACCCTATGCAGTTGATAAAAGCCACCATGGCTGAAGAAATTGACGAAATGGAGCAATTGGGCATTTACGAAGTAGAAGCAGAAGATTTTGCTATATTAGAGTTTATCAGTACTTCGAAAATAGAAATTCAATCGATAATGGCTGATGGCCTAGAATTTCTAAGAAAAGAATTGAGTTAATTAAAAACAATCAAATTAGATGAAGGCTTTAGAAAAATTTTTAGATAAAATCCGTCCTAATTTTCAAAAAGGAGGAAAGTATCAATATCTGCAATCAACATTTGATGCTTTTGATACCTTTCTTTTTGTTCCGGGGCATGTGACCAAAAAAGGAAGTCACATCCGCGATGGGATCGATTTAAAAAGAACCATGTTTATGGTGGTAATGGCTGTTATGCCTGCCATGTTTTTTGGCATGTGGAATGTAGGTCATCTGCATTTCTTGAATATTAATGAAACGGCAACTTTTATAGAAACATTCTTTTATGGGTTCTTAAAAGTATTACCCTTAATTATAGTTTCCTATGTGGTTGGGCTTGGAGTAGAATTTATTTTCGCTCAAATGCGCGGACACGAAGTAAACGAAGGGTTTCTGGTATCAGGTATTCTTATCCCTCTTATTGTTCCTGTTTCTACTCCACTATGGATGGTAGCTGTAGCAACCATTTTTGCCGTTATTATTGGCAAAGAAGTATTTGGCGGCACAGGAATGAATATTGTTAATCCCGCCCTTTTGGCACGTGCATTCCTATTCTTTGCATACCCTTCTAATATGTCGGGTGATAAAGTATGGATTGCCGAACAAGCTGATGGCACAACAGGTGCTACTCCTCTTGGGGATTTACTTACTGCTACCGATAAAACACAAATTGATGCACTTCCCTCAGTAATGGAATCTTTTATTGGAACTATTCCAGGTTCAGTAGGCGAGACCAGTACTTTGGCCATATTATTAGGAGGTTTATTCCTTCTATTTACAGGTATTGCTAGTTGGCGAGTAATGTTAAGTGTTTTTGCTGGTGGTTATGCTATGGGTTTAATTTTTAATGCTGTTGATACCAATGTATATATGGCTTTACCCGCGCATATGCATTTAGTTATAGGAGGTTTTGCCTTTGGTGCCGTTTTCATGGCTACTGATCCCGTAACGGCTGCACAAACTAATACAGGAAAATATATCTATGGTATTCTTATAGGTGTAATTGCGGTATTGATTCGTGTTGTTAATCCTGCTTATCCAGAAGGTATGATGTTGGCCATTCTTTTATTAAATGTTTTTGCTCCTACTATTGATTATTATGTAGTACAGTCAAATATTAAAAGAAGAATGAAACGATTAGATAAAATAACTGCGTAATAATCATTAAAAACAAGAAAAAATGGATAGTAATAGTAATTCATACATTTTTATTTATTCTGTGGTAATGGTTGTGATTGTTGCAGCAGTATTATCTACTGCCGCTACGGTTTTAAAACCTATGCAAGAGCAGAATATTAGAAATGAAAAAATGTCGGCCATATTAGCTTCCGCTTCTATTGAATCGACAGCAAAAAATGCCGAAGAGCTTTATAATAAATACGTAACTCAAGAATTGGTTGTTAATGCCAATGGAGATATCGTAGGAACCTATGCCAATGGTAATTTGGATGGAGACATTAGAGCTTTTAAGGTAAATCTAAAAACAGAACAGTATAAACAAAGACAAGGGGAAGACTTTGTGTCTCCTTTATATGTGGTACAAAATAATGGCGAAACTCTATATGTTATCCCCATGTTAGGGAAAGGACTTTGGGGTCCAGTATGGGGTAATGTTGCCTTAAAAGAAGATCTTAATACTGTTGCAGGTATCATTTTCGACCATAAAGGTGAAACACCAGGATTAGGAGCCGAAATTACGGAGTCTGGATTTGAACATCAATTTGTAGGAAAAACCATTTTTAAAGACAATGGTGATTTTATCTCTGTGAAAATTCAAAAAGGCGGTGCTAAAACTCTTCCTGCCGATATGCAAAATCATGCTGTTGATGCTATCTCTGGTGGTACTATCACCTCTGATGCCGTGAGCGAAATGATGAAGGACTGTTTAAATAATTATGTTCCATATATTAAAAATCAGAAATAATGAGCGAGCAAGTACAACAAAAAGAATCTTTGTTTTCTGCTAAACACAGAAGACTGATTACAGATGCGATAGGAAAAGACAATCCTATCACCGTACAGGTTTTGGGTATTTGTTCGGCATTGGCAGTTACTGCTAAATTAGAGCCGGCCATTGTAATGTCCATTTCTGTATTATTTGTTCTAGGAGCAGGTAATGTTATTATCTCGCTACTTAGAAATACTATCCCTCAACGAATCCGTATTATTGTTCAACTTGTCATTATTGCAGCCTTGGTAATCTTAGTAGACCAAGTTCTAAAGGCTTATGCTTATGATGTAAGTAAGCAACTATCGGTTTTTGTTGGGTTAATCATTACGAACTGTATTATTATGGGTCGTTTTGAAGCCTTTGCTATGGCTAACAAACCCTGGCCCTCTTTTCTTGATGGCATTGGTAATTCTATAGGTTATGGTTTAATTCTAATTATTGTGGCTTTCTTTAGAGAACTATTGGGTTCGGGAAGTATTTTTGGTTGGAATGTTTTTGAAGCCATTGGATTATACGATCTTGGATATGTAAATAACGGTTTAATGATTTTGCCTCCAATGGCACTTATTACTGTTGGTATTATTATCTGGGTTCAACGTAGTAGAAATCCTGAATTAATCAAAGACTAATTGTTAAACCCTAAAAAGAAAAAGAAATGCAAGAATTATTAAATATATTCGTAAAATCCATATTTATTGATAATATGGTATTTGCCTATTTCTTAGGCATGTGTTCTTATATTGCAGTTTCTAAAACAGTGAAGACATCTGTTGGCCTTGGTTTGGCAGTTATCTTTGTTTTAGGAATTACAGTTCCTGTTGGCTATTTAATGAATGAATATTTATTAAAAGCTGGTGCACTATCGTGGCTTGGAGCTGAATTTGTTGATGTAGATCTAAGCTTTTTAAGCTTTATTATGTTCATCGCAGTCATTGCTTCTATGGTACAACTGGTTGAAATGGTTGTAGAAAAATTTTCTCCAGCTTTATATGCCTCTCTAGGAATCTTCTTACCTCTTATTGCTGTAAACTGTGCCATTCTTGGTGGTTCGTTATTTATGCAAGAAAGAGAATACCAATCTATTGCACAAGCTACAAGCTTTGCTATTGGATCAGGTCTTGGATGGTTTTTAGCTATTGTTGGTATTGCAGCTATACGCGAAAAAATAAAGTATTCCAATGTACCAGGTCCATTAAAAGGTATTGGTATCACCTTTATCATTACCGGATTAATGGGAATCGCTTTTATGAGCTTCTTAGGAATTAAATTATAAATAGAAAAATCTTAAAGCAATGATATTAACAATAGGATTAGGAACAGTAGTAATTACCAGTGTAGTGGTGTTTTTAAGCATTATCTTACTTCTGGTGAGCATACTGCTCTATGCAAAAAAGAAATTAACTCCTCAAGGTGATGTGACCATAACCGTGAATGGAGAAAAAGAAATCATCACCTCTCCTGGCTCTACTCTTTTGAGCACCATGTCGGCTGAGAAAATTTTCCTTCCTTCCGCTTGTGGTGGTGGTGGTACTTGCGGCATGTGCGAGTGTCAGGTTACTGCCGGTGGTGGAAGTATTTTGCCTACCGAGGCGCCTTTCTTCTCGCGTAAACAACAATTAAACAACTATCGTTTGGCTTGTCAGGTTAAGGTTAGAGAAGATATGGAAATTCAAATTCCAGCCGAAATCTTTGGTATTAAGAAATGGGAATGCACCGTAGTATCTAACGAAAGTGTGGCTACCTTTATTAAAGAATTTGTGGTGCGCTTGCCAGAAGGCGAAGTGATGGAATTCCGCTCTGGTGGTTATATTCAGATAGATGTTCCTGCAATTACAGTAGACTTTAAGGATATGGTTGTTGGTGAAGAATATAAAGGAGATTGGGACAAGTTTAAAATGTGGGATCTTACTATGAAGAACCCAGAGCCCATTTATCGCGCATACTCCATGGCCAACCACCCTGCCGAAGGTAATATTGTCATGCTAAATATTCGTATTGCAACACCTCCATTCGATAGAAAAACTGGTGGGTTTATGAATGTTAATCCAGGAATCTGCTCTTCATTTATATATTCACGTAAGCCTGGTGACAAAGTTATGGTTTCAGGACCTTATGGAGAATTCTTCATTAAGCCTACCGAAAAAGAAATGATGTTTATTGGTGGTGGTGCAGGAATGGCACCTATGAGATCGCATATTTTCGATCTTTTCCTTACCAAGAAAACAGATCGTAAAGCTACTTTCTGGTATGGTGGTCGTTCTAAGCGCGAATTGTTCTATGTGGATCAATTTGAAGCTATAGAAAAAGACTTTCCAAACTTTAAGTTTCATATTGCCCTTTCCGAGCCAGAGAAAGAAGACAATTGGACCGGATATATAGGCTTTATCCATCAAGTTATTCACGATGAATACCTAGTGAAGCAAGAAGAACCAGAAGAGATAGAATTCTATCTCTGCGGACCTCCAATGATGAACGATGCCGTTTTTAAAATGTTAGACGAAATGGGTGTTCCTCCTGAAATGATCGCCTTTGATGATTTTGGTGGGTAATACCAACATATATTTTTAATAAGAAAGCCCCAAAACATTGCTTTGGGGCTTTCTTATTATTAACACACTAATATTAGGTCTTGCAAAGAGCTTAAAATATCCTTTTGATATTTTCTTTAAGCTCAGCAAATCTATTATGATCGCAATGTTTAGAATATATGCCAATAAAATCTTTAACAGTATCTTTAATAAAATAATGTGCTAGAAACGAGTCGAATAAATGGTAATCACAATCAGCTTTAATCTGCTTCATTCCTTTTAAAAATTTCTCAAAATTAATATGATGAGGTATCTCAAAAAAGAATCTTCCATCATCATCAGCATCTTGAAAAACACCATCTTGAAGTTTCAAAAAACGAGTGTGCCTTTTAATATATAAAATACTATCATAAGGTTTTACTCTTTTATCAGAGAAAAATACAATATCCCTCCTCCGTAGTTCTTCAAATATAATATCTAACCTCTTTTCTTCCTTCAGCTGAATATGAATACATTGCATCGTTTTATTTTCATAAACAATCTGACCCGGAAAAACATCTAAACCATGACCCATTTTTTTTCGGATTTTAACTACTGCCCGTATCACAACATCTTGAAAACAACTAATATTATTTTTAATAGGTAAACTTAAATACCTGATTTCAGATGTTTTATTAGGTGGGAAATGGTGTTGAGCATAGTAATCTGGGTCAGCCCCTGATTCTAGTATTAAACACTTCATACCCTCGCTTAGCTCTGAACGGTATAAAGAAACCTTGATTGTATAACAGGTTAGTCCTTCAAAATTTATCGTTTTCATTATTGGTTTTTTTATTAAGTATTCTTTTCTTCAAGTTTTGCTTACAAAGTTAATGAACGTATGTTCATATCAAAGTGTTTTACTAATTATTTTCATAAATAAATAATATAAAGATGCTTGGGAATATGATATGGAATTATAAAACAACATTCTTCTTATATATTCTTCAATACATCTAAAGTTAGATCCCAGAACATTTTTACCGTATCAATTTTTATTCTTTCATCGGGTGAATGCGCACCTTTAATAGTGGGGCCAAAAGAAATCATATCCATTTTTGGATAGGTCTCTCCTATTAACCCACATTCTAATCCTGCATGTATGGCTAAAACTTTTGGTTCAACCTTAAAGAGTTTTTTATAGGATGCTTCGGTTTGTGCCAATACCTTTGATGCAGTATTGGGTGCCCATCCCGGATAACCATCGCCATGTTCTACTTTGGCTCCAATATTACGGAAATTGGCCGCTACCATATTTGCAATATCTGTTTTTGCTGACTCCACACTACTTCGTTGACTTGTAGTAATAAAAGCCGTATTATTTTCCATTCTTACAGAAGCCAAATTTGTGGAAGTCTCTACAAAATTATCAATGCTTTGCGACCAAGCTATCACACCATGAGGACAAGAATATAAAGAATTAAGTAAAGCATTTTGATACTCCATTATAAGCACTTCTTCTTTCTTATTACGCTGCTCAATATCAATCTGCAGCTTCTTCTCTGTAATGCTATATTCTGCACCAATATCTTTACTTAACTGATTAAACAGCTGCTCAAATTCTGATTTTTCCCCAACTGGTACTGCCACCAAAGCAAAGGCTTCACGGGCGATAGCATTTCTTAGGTTTCCAGCTTTAAAATGTGCTAAACGTAATAGTGTTTTATTACTGGCTTCCCATAGTATTCTGTTCATTAGTTTTACTGCATTACCCAAGCCTTTTTGTATTTCATCGCCACTATGGCCACCATTTAAACCTTTAATGCTTAACTGATAATATTGATAATTATCAGAGAGTGATTCTGTTTCATATTCCATTTCTACAAGAGTATCAATACCCCCGGCACAGCCAATAAATAGCTCGCCTTCATCTTCAGAGTCAAGATTAAGAAGGATTTCAGATTTTACAAAACCAGGTTTTAAACCAAAAGCACCAGTTAATCCGGTTTCTTCATCCACAGTAAACAGACACTCTATGGGTCCATGAACTATATCATCGGAAGCTAAAAGGGCTAGCTGGGCAGCCACACCTATACCATCATCAGCACCCAAAGTAGTTCCTTTGGCTTTCACCCATTCTCCGTCAACAACAGGGATAATTGCATCTTTATCAAAATCAAAATCTACATCTGAGTTTTTCTCACAAACCATATCCATATGGCTTTGCAAAACAACCGACGGTTTATCTTCATAGCCTTTTATGGCATTTTTTCTAATAAGAATATTACCCGTTTTATCCTGTAAGGTTTCCAATTGATGTTGAGCTCCAAAATCTTTTAAAAATTGGATTATCTGTTCTTCCTTTTTACTAGGTCGTGGCACTTTGCATATATCATCAAAATATTGCCAAAGCAATTGTGGTTCAAAGTTTCTGATATTATCGTTCATCATATTTCGTTTTATATTATTTTTTATTTTTTTAAGTCATTCTATCATGCACATACCGTAATGTAGGAGTTAACATTATAATAAAAGAAAGATAAATAATTTGAATAGTAAAATCTCTATTATTGAATCCTATAAGGAAAAGTATGGCAATACTGATTAAAACAGGAATATAAACATATAGTAATTTAATAAAAAACTGGGGTAAAGTACTGGTATAAAACTGATATCCAGGTGTTAAAGAAATAAACCTTTTTCCGGCTGAATAACCTATCATCCATAGCATAAAAACAGAGAAGATTCCAAAAGGCATTTCAATATATTTTGGAATATATAACCATCCCATAACATAACCAAAACCTCTGTCAGTAATAGTTCCTGCTAAAAAAGATCCAAAAAACAAAACAAATGCAGCCAAATACATCCAAAGAAAAACTAAAGCTTTAACCGAATTTTTTTCTCTATTTCTGTTATAAAGCCAAAAGAAAATAATCCCCGAAAAAAACAATAAAATAGGACCTGAGATATAAACAGATATTACTGAACTATAGGTCCATAATTTTGAAGGATCCGGGATAGTAAAAACAATTCTACCATCTTGCCACTTTGATGGAATATCATAAAAACTAGCAGTAGCAAACTTCGAAAATTGAAGTAATAAATAATTAAAACTAAAAGATAACACTATAATCACAGTACTCAAAAACATATTCTCAAATTCTCTATTCCTATCCCAGGGTAAAGCTTTCCAAGTATCTTTTATATGCGCTATTTCTTCTGTTAAAGAGAAAACCCTCTTATTTTCTTCTACAACAAAACTTAAACTTTTACGTAATTCTCTGTCTTGCTTTCTTGTTTGTTTAGCCGTTTCTCTATTCTCTAAGTACATCAAGCGTAGACTTTGAAAAAAAGAGGGTTGGTTTTCTTTTTGTCTCAGTTTCTTTTTCTCCTTCTCTAGCTTTCTGTCTTCTGCAAAATCAATAAATGGTGCCGCAAGAAACCTTAATAAACGCAATAGAAATGATGGTTTTTTTTTGAATTCTCTTTTTCGCCATTCCCTTTCATCTTTCCAATATTGATATTTTGCTTTTAATCTGGAAAAAATACTCCGTTTTTTTCGTTTTGGCTTCACTTCTTTTGGAAAAGAATTAATATCCAATTCTTGAGGATTAGCTAAGCTAGAGTTATCATCCATTTTATCCATATTCTTTTTCTTTACTGATGTAGAGAATACAAATATACAATTTGATTTTTGAATGAACACCCATCCTGAAATTATTATGTGATATATTTTATTCCTCAATTTTTTCACAAAACTGCTGTTAATAAAAATAATAATTGTGTACTTTTGCCGACTTTGAAACGTTTATTTTTGACAAAACGACATTTATGTGGATTATAAAACTTCTTCTTTATTTAGTATCACTTGTTATTATTGGTTTCTCAACCAATATTGCACATACTGACAAAGAAGAATTCCTGGTTAAGAATATAGAAATACTTGAATCAGAAACTTTTCCTTTAAATGAAGATCAAGCTCAATATTTAGATAGTTTATTACAAAGACGCCTAAAAAGAAATGGCTTTAGAGGTACAGCCTTAGTTGCCTACAAAAACCAAATATTGATGCAATATGCTCATGGCTATGCTGATTACAGAAGTAAAGAAAAAATTAAAATAGAGTCGGTTTTCCAACTAGCATCAGTAAGTAAATCGTTTACGGCAACTTCTATTATGATATTGGAAGAAAGAGATTTACTTAATTATGACGATTTATTAACTGCTTACATTCCAGAATTCCCATATGAAGATATTACAATAAATCAATTATTACAACATACTTCAGGATTACAAAACTATATGTATTTAGTGGATAATTATTGGGAAAATGATAGCCTAATTAGCAATGAAGATGTTTTAGGATTATTAGTTGAACACCATTTACCGTTAAACAACCGACCTGGCCAACGTTTTTTATATTCAAATACAGGTTATGCAATGTTAGCGTTATTGGTAGAACGTATAACAGATATGTCTTTTGGTGACTTTATTAAGGAAGAAATTTTTGAGCCCAGCGGATTACAAAATACCTACACCTATAGCCATGAAGTAATGGATACATTAAGCCATGTAACTATTGGATACAACAGAAGAGGCCGGAGGTTATTTAGATATAATATTGAGCCAAATGATATGATATTAGGCGACAAAAGTGTATTTTCCACTATTAATGACTTGTTTTTATATCAAAAGGCGCTTAATTCTTATCAATTAGTAAAAAAGAATACACTTGAGAAAGCCTATACCAAAGGCATTACTAATTCACGCTATCGCCGTACTTTTAATTATGGATATGGTTGGCGATTAAAAGAAGAAGGTAGTGATAGCTTGGTATATCACAATGGCTTATGGCATGGGTTTGCTTCCACCTTAACTCGTGAAATGAATCGTGAGATCACTGTTATTTTATTAAACAATACAACTGCAGGGATTTCAGCTATTCGTAATGATTTATTAAAAATAGCTGAAACTCAAATAGATAAATTTAAAGCTGATGACTTGAAAAGAAATCTAGCTCAGCAAGACCCTAAAGAAACTCATCCTAATTCTTAAAAGCTCCTATATATTCTTGATTTCTTTTACGATCAATTTTCCCATTTGCCGTTCTTAATAACTCTGGAATAAAAATGATTTCTTTTGGAGCTTTTTGACTCACTATATGTTTTCTTATATTATTTAAAAGCTTGTTAGAATCAATGGAACTTTCTTCTCCTTCTAATAATAACACTACCTTCTCTCCCAATTTTATATCCTTTCTATAAGAAATAATAAATGGCTGATTCAGCAGTGAACTCAATTCTTCTTCCAATTCAATAGGGTTGATTTTTAAAGCTCCTGAATTGATTACAAAATCCTTACGTCCAATTATTTTAAAGGTATATGGTGAAAATACTAAAGCCAAGTCATTGGTTTGAATTGTTTTATTCCTAAAAATCCCAGATTTGATTTGCAAACACTCATCAAATAATTCTACTCTTGTACCTGGCAGACAAGTAAAAAAATCTGATTTATCATCACCATTTATTTTCTGAAGAGCAATATGTGTTACCGTCTCTGTCATACCATAAGTAGCATAAACATTATTGTTAAATCGAGCTATCCTCTCTTTGTATTTCGCAGATAAAGGGGCTCCGCCTATAATAAGTGTTGAAATTTGTTCAAGAAGATGCCCTTTATTCTGATCCAATGCAAACTGAACTTGTAATGGAATCATTGCACAAAAATCAAAAGAAGAATCTACATTGAGTATCGCATCAATTTTTGGAGGTAAATAATAAAGATCTAGACCAAGCACAAAAGCCCTAACCAACATCATTTTTCCGGCAATAAATTGAGTAGGCAAGCATAATAAAGCGCTATTTTGTTCCTGTAAGCCTAAAAATTCCCCAGTAGCTATAGCACTTTTCACCATAGCTTCTTTATTTATGCTAATTATTTTCGCCTTACCCGTTGACCCAGATGTTGTTACTTGAATACTTAATATGGAATCATCCAACCAATCGCGAACAAATAGATAAATCTGCCGCTCCCATTCGTCTAATTCTTCCTGAAGCTTATGATGAACAAACAGAGTAAATTTAGCAGGGGAGTATTCTTCACCTTGCCAATAAATCTTATTTTTTAATATATATGCTTCTTTATTCACTGAATTGTTTTATTAAAGAGATTATGTGTTTGCCAAAGAGCTTCCGGATTATAAAATAATCGCTCACCTCGAATTACGAGAGGAGAAGGGATATTATTGGTGAATAGTTGTCCTGTTCCCAATCCCTGATAATGAGTAGTATTTAATTGGTATGTCCATTGAGCTATAGCGTTCAAACCTATATTGCTTTCAAGAGCGGATGTTACCCACCAATCCATATCCATTTTTTTTGCTAATGCTATCCATTCTTCCGAAGCTGCAAATCCACCTACTAATGAAGGTTTAATAATGATATATTGAGGCTTAATATGCTGAAGCAATTCTTCTTTTAATTGATAATCATTAATACCAATTAGTTCTTCATCTAAAGCAATGGGAATGCTGGTTTCTTTACACAATTGTGCCATTTTATTAGTTTGGCCTTGTTTTATAGGTTGTTCTATGCTGTGTATCTTAAACTGTGATAACTGCTGAATTTTTTGAATAGCAGATTTTTCATCAAAAGCACCATTAGCATCTACCCTAAGTTCCAAATCTTTGATTGAATATTTTTCCCTTATTTTTTTTAAAATCGCCAATTCTGTTTGAAAATCAATGGCACCTATTTTCATTTTTAAACATCTGAAACCCTGATCTATCTTTTCTCCTATCTGCTCCAGCATAAAATCCTTCTCCCCCATCCATATTAAACCATTAATGGGTATCCCAGTTTTTCCATCTGTAAAATCAGAGGAGAATAAAATGCGATTTTTATTTCTTTTAAAATCTAGCAAAGCCATCTCTAGCCCAAAACGTATAGCTGGAAAAGAATTGAGATTATTTAAATTATTACTTTTGACATATTTATCAGGGTATCGCTCCAAATCTTTTAGTTTCACGTAAAAATCATCTCTATCGTCATAGCTTAAACCCTCAAACATATTTATTTCGCCTAAACCATATTTTTGAGGATTATGCGATTCAAATACGCTAATAAACCAAGTGTTTTTTTGTTTCAAAATGCCACGAGAAGTACCTGCCGCTCTATTAAATTGTAGCTTATATTTTATAATCTCTATTTCCACGCTGTAAAGATAAGAAATCTTGTTAGGAGCTGTTATAGAATGTAAACTTTATACTAAGCGTTGAGATAATTATTAATAAATAAAACCAAAAAATCAATTACATTTTATATTTTTGCACACATGGAAGAAATGATATTGATTTTGGATTTTGGCTCGCAGTACACACAACTTATTGCGCGTAGAATCAGAGAGTTAAATGTATATTGCGAAATACACCCGTTTAATAATATACCTGAATTAAATAAACAAGTTAAAGGTGTTATTTTATCCGGAAGTCCATTTTCCGTTAGAGATAAAGATGCCCCAAAACCTGATTTATCAAAGATTCGTAAACAATTTCCATTATTAGGTGTTTGCTATGGAGCACAGCTTATGGCGCAAACTGATGGTGGCAGTGTGGAGCCTTCCAAACACAGAGAATATGGTCGCGCCAATTTATCTTTTGTCAATAATGATAATATACTGGTAAGAGATATGAGTTTGGGCAGCCAAGTATGGATGTCGCATGGTGATACTATTCTTGGTTTACCAGAAGACTTTGAGATAATCGCCTCTACCAATGATGTAAAAGTGGGCGGTTATCATATTAAAGGCGAACACACTTATGGCATACAATTCCATCCTGAAGTATACCACTCTGTTGAAGGTGCTAAATTATTAAAGAATTTTGTGGTGGAAATTTGTGGGTTATCACAATCCTGGACCCCCAATTCTTATGTGGACACTACTGTTGCCGAACTAAAAGAGACCTTAGGTAATGACAAAGTAGTTTTGGGTTTATCAGGTGGTGTTGATTCTTCTGTAGCTGCTATGCTTTTACACAAAGCCATTAACAAAAATCTTCATTGCATATTTGTTGACAATGGTTTACTCAGAAAGAATGAATTTGCTGAGGTGTTAAAATCATATGAAAATATGGGATTAAACGTTAAAGGAGTAAATGCCTCTCAACGTTTTTATGATGCATTAAAAGGAATTACTGACCCTGAGCTAAAACGAAAAGCTATTGGAAAAACATTTATCGATGTTTTTGATGACGAATCTCATCTTATTCAGAATGTAAAATGGTTAGCCCAAGGCACTATCTACCCTGATATCATCGAATCCATTAGTGTTAAAGGCCCATCAGCAACTATTAAATCGCATCATAATGTGGGTGGTCTGCCGGATTATATGAAACTAAAAATAGTAGAACCTTTAAAAACACTATTTAAAGATGAAGTTAGAAGAGTGGGACGTGCCTTGGATATGAAAAAGGAACTGCTAAAGCGTCATCCATTTCCTGGACCAGGTTTGGGAATTAGAATACTGGGAGATGTAACTCCTGAAAAAGTGGCTATTCTTCAAGAATGTGATCATATTTTTATTAAAGGCTTAAAAGATAGTGGCCTTTATGATATGGTTTGGCAAGCCGGTGTAATGCTAACT
Source organism: Bacteroidales bacterium (assembly GCA_029938465.1). Taxonomy (GTDB): domain Bacteria; phylum Bacteroidota; class Bacteroidia; order Bacteroidales; family UBA12170; genus UBA12170. The sequence goes on from JAOZUW010000023.1 coordinate 20,018, forward strand.
CCCATACAATCTGTTGGGGTGATGGGTGATGAGAGAACCTACGAAAACGTTGTCGCTCTGAGAGCGGTAGGCTCAACTGATGGGATGACAGCCGATTGGTCACATTTACCCTTCGAATTCTTAGCAAAAGTATCTAATGATATTATTAATAAGGTAAAAGGAGTCAATAGAGTTGTTTACGATATTAGCTCAAAACCTCCTGCTACTATTGAGTGGGAATAGAGTATTGTTGAAGGTTCAAGGTTTAAAAAGTTTAGAGGTTTAAAAAGTTAAAAGGTTCAATAGTTTCAAGTTTCAAGTTCAAAGTTCAAGGTTTTAAAGATCAAAGTTTAAAAGTTGAGAGGTTGAGTAGTTTAAAAAGTTCAATAGTTTAAAGTTCAAATTTTAGAGGTTGAAAAGTTGAAAGATTTAGGTTTTAAAGATCGAAGTTCAAGGTTTAAAAAGTTGAGAGGTTTAGAGGTTTTGAAGTTTTTTTAATTGGTGCAGCGCACCAGCCTATTTGTAAAAGAATAAAGTGAACCATAAGCCTAAGCTACAGCATAGCGTTCTATTTAGTTTATCTGAATTTAGTTCGTTATTAATGGTTTTAAGAGTTAAGATTGAAGAGTAGTCCGTTCATAAATATGGTTTACACTAATCAGGGATGTCCAAGGTTTAATCTTTACTTTAATATTTTTAATCCAAGATCAGTAAAATCTTTCACATCACTGATAAAATTACGTGGATCAACGCTAGATTGAGCTAAGGTTAAATGCAAAATTTCTCCACTCTCTTCTCGAACTTTAATAAACAATGGTGTATCACCTGGGTTTTTTAATATCACATCTTTAAGCTGATCTACTAACTGCGAGGAAATATTATGTAATTCCATATGTAACTCTATACCTTTGGTATATTTTGCCATTACCGATGATAACAGTTCCAATTTGGTGATTTTCAATTCATAAACACCTTCTTTCTTCCATTTTGGCAAACTGGCTTCAGTCCTCACTCTAACATACTGATCTTTACGACTTAATATATTTTTATATTGTTCAAAATCTTCTCCAAAAAGAACCATTTCAATAGATCCAGAATAATCTTCAATGGTAAATCGCCCATAAGGATTGCCTTTCTTGGTCACCAAATTAGTACTGGCCGGAATACTTACCATTCCTCCAAAACTCATGGTTTGATTTTTAAGATTCTCTATGTCTTTTGGTAGTTTATTTTTATTATTACCATTCTGCTTCTTTTCCTCTTTAGGATTTTCTACTACTTTATTTTCAGATATGTAAGCATTCAGCTTATCCATATCCCTTTGAATATTATTAATAGTTGTGTTAACAAACTCTTGCATCTCAATTTTAAATTCATCCAAAGGATGGCCACTCAAATAAAAACCGACTACATCATATTCTCTTTTTAGAGTTAATAGTTGTGACCAAGTTTTTGCCTCAGGAATATCAGGATCTGGTAATTCTACCGAACCTAAATCACCAAACAAACTTACTTGAGCTGAATTCTGTTCGTCTTGATATCTATGCCCAAACAGCAGAATTTGTTCCAAAAAAGAAGAAGCATTTTCGTTTGCTTTATGAAAAAACACATGACGAGGCGTATTTTTAAAACCATCAAAAGCCCCAGCATAAGCCATAGATTCTAAGCTTTTCTTATTTACAGATCGTAAATTAACGCGTTTTACCAAATCAAAAATACTTTTAAACTTCCCGTTTTTTCTGCGGTCATCAATAATTATTTCTACAGCAGCACCGCCTACGCCTTTGATGGCATTAAGACCAAAACGGATATCCCCTTCATCGTTAACGTTAAACATTCTTCCCGATTCGTTAATATCAGGTCCTAAAACTTTAAATCCCTGGCTCCGGCAATCATCAATAAAAAAAGTAACTTTCTCTATATCATTCATATTGTTGCTAAGCACTGCCGCCATAAACTCAGCCGGATAATGGGCTTTTAAATATGCAGTTTGGAATGAAACATAAGAATAGCATGTAGCATGTGATTTATTAAAAGCATATTTCGCAAATGCTTCCCAATCAGTCCAAATTTTATGAATAAGCTTATCAGGATCTTTTTTAATATCCTTACACCCCTGAATAAAGGCCTCATTAGACTTGCAACCATCTATAAATAAGATTTTCAGCTCATCCATCATGGCTTTAATCTTTTTACCCATTGCTTTTCTTAAGGAATCCGATTGCCCACGAGTAAAATTGGCTAATTTACGTGAGAGCAACATCACCTGTTCCTGATATACAGTAATACCATAAGTTTCTTCCAGATATTCCTTCATCAAAGGATGGTCATACTCTATTTTACTCTTACCATGCTTACGATTGATAAAATCCTCAATATACTCCATTGGGCCAGGACGATATAAAGCATTCATAGCAATTAAATCCTCAAATTTATCAGGTTTTAATTCTTTGAGGTGCTTCTTCATTCCTGCCGATTCAAACTGAAACAAACCAGTAGTATCGCCTTTGGAATAAGTTTTGTAAGTATTAACATCAAGCAAATCTACATTCTCGATATCTATGTCAATTCCTTTAGACTCCTTAACATTTTCTATAGCTGCTTTTATAATACTCAAAGTTTTCAGACCCAAAAAATCCATTTTAAGCAAGCCAATATCTTCTACATGTTTTCCATCATATTGAGTAACATAGGTAAGCTCTGAATCCTTGGTAGTGCTTATAGGAATATAGTTTTCCAAATCCTCTTTACCAATTATAATACCGCAAGCATGTGTTCCGGTATTCCTCACAGAGCCTTCCAATGTTTCAGCAAATTTTAGCACATCAGCAGCTTCACCATTTGATTTTCTTATCTTGTTAAGCTCCGAAACTTCCTTAAATGCATCTTGTAAAGTTACACCAGGACGAGTGGGTACCATTTTCTGAAGCGCCATAGTATCTGCCAAAGGGTATTGTTGTACACGACCTACATCACGAATAGAAGATTTGGCAGCCATAGATCCAAAAGTAATGATGTGAGCTACACGTTTTTTTCCATATTTATTAACTACCCATTCCAGTATTTTTCCCCGTCCTTCATCATCAAAATCTATATCGATATCAGGCATACTAATACGATCGGGATTTAAAAAACGCTCAAAAAGTAAATTATACTTTATTGGATCTATTTCAGTAATTCTTAAACTGTAAGCAACAGCAGAACCAGCAGCGGATCCTCTGCCTGGTCCAACTACCACACCCATTTCACGGGCGGCTTTTAAAAAGTCCCATACAATGAGGAAATAACCTGGAAATCCCATTTTTTTTATGGTTTCCAATTCAAAATCTAGACGCTCAATAAGCTCATCATTCAACTCCTCTCCCCAGCGCTTTTGTGCCCCTTGATAAACAATATGCTTTAGGTATACATTTTCATCATCAAAATCTTCTGGCAAGGTAAAATCAGGCATAATAGGCTTAGAATCAAGTTTAAAAAACTCGATTTTATCTACTACTTCTTGAGTATTAGCAATACTCTCAGGCACATCCTGAAAAAGTAGTTTCATTTCGGCTTGCGTTTTAAACCATTCCTGCCCTGAATAACGCAGTCTGTTAGGATCATCAACATTTTTATTAGTACTGATACATAACAAACGATCCTGAGCCGCAGAATCTTCTTTATTTAAAAAGTGTACATCATTAGTAGCTACAACTTTTATTTGGTGTTTTTTACCCAGCTCCAATAAATGCTTATTTACAAAAACCTGATCTTGGTATATCCTCTCATCAGTTTTAGCATCGCCTGATTGATGCCTTTGAATCTCTAAATAAAAATCTTCACCAAAAATATCCTGATATACCAAAACAGCTTTTTCTGCTTCATCTGGGCTCTCATTCATTAATTTTTGATTAATTTCTCCACCCAAACAAGCCGAAAGTGCAATAATTCCTTCTTTATATTCTCTTAATAAGTCTTTGTCTACCCTAGGTTTATAATAATTACCCTCAAGCCACGACAAACTAACCATCTTCATTAAATTCTGATAACCTATCCTATTTTTAGCCAATAAAACCAAATGCCAACCGCTACCATCAATTTTGCTTTCTTTGCGTAGCATTCCTCTACGGGCAACATATACTTCACAGCCTAAAATAGGTTTTATTTTCTTAGCACTCAATGCTTTATGAAAGGCTTTTACGCCAAACATATTACCATGATCGGTAATAGCCACTGCCTTCATCCCATCTTTAACAGCCTTTTCGGCAATACCAGGAATTGCAGTAGCTCCATCAAGAATTGAATATTGAGTATGTAAATGTAAATGCGTAAACTCTACATCTTTTAAATGGATACCTGTTGCCTTTTGACTATCATCTTGTGCTTCAATAATATCTTTTTCCTCAACTTCAGATTCTATATCATCCGGATTATAAGCCTGTGTATTTAAGCCTATAGCTTGTATGGGAGATGGGTTTTTTAAACGGAAGTTTTTAAACTGCTCATCTGTATAATCCAGCTGATCTGCAGAGATAACTTTTAAACGAATCAGTTCCAGAAAACAACGAGCAGTAGCTTCTACATCAGCAGCTGCATTATGTGCTTGATCAAATTTCTCATCAAAAAGTTTTTCGTGCAATTCTCCCAACTTAGGCCATTTATAACCTCCTCCTTTACCTCCAGGAATAGCACAATACGCTGTACCTTCATTCTTAGTATCTAGCGTGCTTTTTGAGAATAATGTTGTCTCTATATTTTTTCTATGAAACTCGGCTCCAATTATACTATTATCAAAAGAAATATTATGCCCTACTACAAATTGAGTCTGCTGCAAAACATTATTAAATTCTTTTAAAACAAAATCAAGAGGCACTCCTTGTTTATTTGCTCTCTCTGTTGTGATACCATGAACTTTTACTACAGCATAAGGTATCTCATATCCTTCAGGTTTAATAATGTAATTTTTTACCTCTATTAACTCTCCTGCATCATCATGTAGTTGCCAAGAAATTTGAACCATTCGGGGCCAGTTTTCACTGTCAGTGATAGGTGCATTAAAATCTCTGGGCAGACCAGTAGTTTCAGTATCGTATATTAGAAACATAGAATAGTTTTTGAATAAAAAATGTGTTTACAAATTTATCAAAAATAGAAGGATATGATCTATTGTTAATAATTTGTATTCTTTTGAATTACAAGATGATAGACGCATTGTTGATAAGTTGAAGATATTGTGTAAAAGTTGAATTATTAGTTCTCAAAGTTCATCTCTTTAAAGCATACAATTCACTATCTTTGCCGCGAAAAACTGATGTTCACCATAAAACATTTCAAATGATTCTATTTTTTTATAAGCAAGAAGAAAAAAAAGTCATAGCTCTTGGAGCTCAACAAGCTTTTAACGAGCAGGATATGCAAAAATTAACATGGCTTTTTGATGGAGCAAAGCATCTTGACAATGAAGGTATCTCAGGATATTTCACAGGGCCAAGAAAAGAAATGATAACACCCTGGAGCACTAATGCCGTTGAAATAACCCAAAACATGGGTTTGCAAGGTATCGAAAGGATAGAAGAGTTTTTCGTGGCAGAACAAGGTAAAGAGAGCTCCTATGATTCTATGCTTCAAGCTTTATATCATGAACTCGACCAACATATTTATACTATTGAAAAGAAGCCAGAACCGGTGGAATTTATTATGGATATTGCTGCATATAATAAAAGTGAAGGTCTGGCTTTAAGTGATGATGAAGTGAGCTACCTTAATGATATTAGCAAAAAATTAAATAGGAAGTTAACCGATAGCGAAGTTTATGGATTTGCTCAAGTTAACTCGGAGCATTGCCGCCATAAAATCTTTAATGGTACTTTTGTTATCAATGGTAAAGAAATGCAAGACAGTCTTTTTGCCCTTATTAAAAAAACATCTAAAGAAAATCCCAACAAAATAGTTTCGGCATATAAAGACAATGTTGCTTTTGTATTAGGTCCTAAAGTAGAGCAGTTTGCTCCCAAAACCCAAGATAAAGCAGATTTTTTCCAGATCAAGGATATGGAAACTGTTATTTCCCTTAAAGCTGAAACACACAATTTCCCCACTACAGTGGAGCCTTTTAATGGTGCTTCAACCGGAACTGGTGGCGAAATTCGTGACCGTATGGCAGGTGGAAAAGGTAGTATACCCATTGCCGGGACAGCTGTATATATGACATCTTATCCCAGAAGTGAAAAAGATAGAAGTTGGGAACAAGCCACTCTAGCCCGTCCTTGGTTATACCAAACACCAGAAGAAATCCTCATTAAAGCTTCTAATGGAGCCAGTGATTTTGGAAATAAATTTGGTCAACCTTTAATTTGCGGTTCTGTATTAACCTTTGAACACTTTGAGAATGATAAAAAATATGGTTTCGATAAGGTAATAATGATGGCAGGTGGTATAGGTTATGGAAAACTAGCCGATGCTCAAAAAGATATTCCTCAAGAAGGTGATGCTATTGTAATATTAGGTGGCGACAATTACCGAATTGGAATGGGTGGTGGTGCTGTATCATCAGTTGCTACTGGTGAATTTGACAATAGCATAGAATTAAATGCCGTACAAAGAGCTAATCCAGAAATGCAAAAACGTGCTTTTAATGCTATTAGAGCTATGATTGAAACAGATAAGAACCCTGTTGTGTCTATTCACGATCATGGAGCCGGAGGCCATTTAAATTGTCTCTCGGAATTAGTAGAAGAAAGTGGAGGAATTATTAAAGTGGATGATTTACCAGTTGGGGATCCTACATTATCAGCCAAAGAAATTATTGGCAATGAATCACAAGAACGTATGGGTTTAGTTATGAAGCCTGAACACTTAGAACAACTGAGTAAAATTGCTGAAAGAGAACGTAGTCCGATGTACGTGGTAGGTAAAGCTACCAATGATAAAAGATTTGTTTTTGATACGGAAGGTAGAAATCCTATAAATATGGATTTAGAAGATTTTTTTGGTAAACCACCAAAAACACTTTTAGAAGATATTAAAATGGAAAGCTCTTTTGAGCCTACTCATTATAGTGTGGAGAAACTGGAATCCTATATTAAAGAGGTATTACAACTGGAAGCTGTAGCCAGTAAAGACTGGTTAACCAATAAAGTAGACCGTTCAGTAACTGGAAAAATCGCCAAACAGCAATGTGCTGGTGAATTACAACTTCCTCTAAATAATGTAGGAGTTGTAACCATTGATTATCAAGGAACAAAAGGTATTGCTACTTCTATTGGTCATGCCCCAGTATTAGCTCTGATTGATGCTACAAAAGGATCTCAAGTAAGTATTGCAGAATCCTTAACTAATTTACTTTGGGCACCTATTGAAGATGGATTAAAAGGAGTTTCTTTAAGTGCCAACTGGATGTGGCCTGCAAAAAATGAGGGTGAAAATGCTCGTTTGTTTGAAGCCGTTAAGGCGGTGAGTGATTTTGCCATAGACTTAGGTATTAATATTCCTACAGGAAAAGACTCTCTTTCCATGACACAAAAATATGCTGATGATGTGGTTTATAGTCCTGGTACAGTTATTATTTCAGCCGTAGGAGAAGTAACAGATGTAAAGAAAGTAGTAGAACCTGTTCTGCAAAATGACGCATCTAAGTCTTTATTTTTTATTGACTTATCCAATGAAGATATGAAGCTAGGCGGTTCTTCTTTTGCTCAAGCTTTAAACAAAGTAGGTGAAGAAGCTGCCGGGATTAAAGATGCCATTTATTTTAAAAAAGCTTTTAATGCCATTCAATCCTTAATAGAAAAAGATTTAATTGTAGCAGGTCACGATATTTCTGCTGGTGGATTAATTACTGCACTTTTAGAAATGACTTTTGCAAATATTAAAGGAGGATTAGACATTAATTTATCAGAATTTAAAGAACAAGATATTATTAAGATTTTGTTTTCTGAAAACACTTCCATTTTAGTTCAGGCAGCTGACAATAGCCAATTCAAAAAAGAAATGGATGCTTTATCTATAAAATATATTGAATTAGGCCAAACCATTGAATCCCGAGAATTACAAATTAAACATCATAGGCAGCAAATGTCGTTTGATATTGACAAAATGCGTGATTTCTGGTTTAAAACCTCCTATTTGATGGATCGTCAACAGAGTGGGGAAAAACTTGCTAAAGAACGTTTTGAAAATTACAAAAAGAATGCTTTATCCTATAAGTTTAATGATAGTTTCCAAGGCACATTAACTCAGTTTTCTTTAGAGAAAAGCAGAAAGACAGTTACCAAAGCAAAAGCTGCTATTATAAGAGAAAAAGGAGTAAATGGCGACAGAGAGATGGCCTGGTCTCTGCACCAAGCTGGTTTTGATGTGAAAGACATTCATATGACAGATCTTATTGCTGGTCGTGAAGATCTCTCCGATGTGAACATGATCGTTTTTGTTGGTGGTTTCTCCAATTCTGATGTATTAGGATCTGCAAAAGGCTGGGCAGGCGCTTTTATGTATAATGAAAAAGCAAAAGCTGCTCTGGATCAGTTTTATGCACGAAAAGACACTTTAAGCCTTGGTATTTGTAATGGTTGTCAATTAATGGTAGAATTAGGCTTGGTTTATCCTGAACACCAAGAAAAACCTAAGATGTTACATAATGCAAGTCATAAATTTGAATCTGCCTTTTTAAATGTTGACATTCAGGAGAACAATTCTGTAATGCTCCATTCTCTGGCTGGAAACAAACTAGGAATATGGGTTGCTCACGGAGAAGGTAAATTCCAAATGCCAAAAGCAGAAAATGAATATGCTATACCCGTAAAATATAGTGCAGCAAACTACCCTGCTAACCCAAATGGTTCCGATTATAATACTGCAGCTATTTGTAGTAAAGACGGTCGACATTTGGCTATGATGCCTCACCTGGAAAGAGCTATTTATCCTTGGCAATGGGCACATTACCCATCAGATAGAAAAGATGAAGTAAGCCCTTGGATTGAAGCTTTTGTTAATGCCCGATTATGGGTTGAAAAGCAATTATAGTAATTGCCTCAAATAGTTTATTTTTTATTCGTCCTCAGTATACTGAGTGATTAACAACTTGCTGTTGAGCTCATAAGCCAAAAGATTTCCAAAACCTGGTTTTTCAACCATATATACTCCATTATCTAAATCCAGGAATTCTTGCTTTTCATTATTGATACAATGATGGATATATTCCAACTCTACAGGTGTGTGCCCATGAATAAGTTGTCGATAGCCTATTTTGGAAGAAACAATATCAAACTCTTTAGCCCAAAGCATGGTTTTTTTATCGGTAAAAACATTTGATATCTGAAAATTTAAACCGGCATGTACCAGTACGCAATCCTTAAACTCTTTATAATACTCTAGCTTTTCTAACCACTGAATATACTTTAGGGGTATTTGACTTGCTTTCTTCACTCCAAAACTTTTTAAGGTAGTTTTACCCCCAAACTCCAACCACTCTTTTTTTACTCTACTGGTCTTAAAAATATTTTTCAAACCCTTCTGTTCTTGAGATTCATAAAAGTTTTGTAATAAAAACTCTTCATGATTACCTATTAATGCAGTTACTCTATGGCCATTATCTTGTAGCTGCATAATAATATCAAGAACAGCTTTTGAATCGGGTCCTCTATCAATATAATCACCTAAAAAAATCAAATGATCTTCTTTTGTTGGCCGTATTTGTGCCAATAAAGATTTTAAAGTCTTGGCATAACCATGAATATCTGGAATAACCCAACGTTTTTGATTCATAAGGAATTCTTTTTTTGCTGCGCTAAATTACAAAATTCTAGTATTTTTGTAAGAAGAATAAGAAAAACAGTTTTTTCTTTCGACCAACAAGTACTATCGTAATTAAAAACCTTTGTGTCTTTTGTGATAGCTTTGTAGCAAAACCAACATACTATACAAGGTAAAAATAAAATGAGTTATTGCTCAAAGTTACACAAAGAACATACAAAGCTTCACTAAGAATAAATATTATGACAGAAAATGAAATATCAAATATAATAATTGGCTGTGCAATTAATGTTCATACTCAATTAGGTCCCGGTCTTTTAGAATCGGCTTACCAAGAATGCTTAATGTATGAGCTTAAATTAGCAGGATTAAAAGTTCGTAAAGAGAAACCTATGCCAATTGTATATAAAGATGTTAAACTAGATCATGGTTATAGAATTGATTTATTAGTAGAAGAAAAAGTTGTTATAGAAATAAAAACAATAGAGAGTTTTACTGATGTTCATACAGCTCAAGTCCTTACCTATCTAAGGTTAGGGAATTATAAATTAGGTTTATTATTAAATTTTCACGTAGCTATGCTCAAACATGGTATAAAGAGGATTATTAATTAATCCGTAAATGCTGTATAATAATATTTAACTAAGAAAGAATGAAATAGAAATTAATAAAATACACTTATATTTCAAAAATGACCCCTATAAACTTTT
>JAOZUW010000024.1:0-27966 GCA_029938465.1 Bacteroidales bacterium
CCACATTTATTATTATACGCAAGGATATTTCTAGAGTAAGTGGTTGTGAATCAAATTTTGCTCTAATTACTATTCGTAAATTTTTGAATATCGCTTATATTGGAATGTTTTTTATGGTTTTAAGTGGTTTATACCTGATTATTCCGTTTTGGTCAGCTATTGGCACAATGCCATTAGTACATATTAAAATCACAGCTGTGGTTTTATGGCTGTTTATCCTGATATTACTAGGTGTAAGCCTAAAACGTATAAAACCGGAGACCTATCTTTCAAATGATGTAAAAATTGGATTATTAAGCTTTTTAAGTGTATTATTAGGTCTTATTGTAGTTGCTTTGGCTATCTTTGCTTTTGAATAAAAGCTTATGGCATTTCAAGATTATCTTCCTTATTATAAACGTAATTTAAAAGTAGCAGTTCCTGTGATGTTATCTCAGGCCGGACAGGTATTGGTTCAGCAAGTAGATAATATGATGGTAGGAGCAGTAGGTACAACGGAACTTGCCGCTGCCGCCTTTGCAAATTCTGTTTTTATTTTGGGAATGGTGTTTGGTATGGGAGTAACATTTGGCTTAACGCCATTGGTAGGGCATGCTTTTGCTCAAAAAAATAAACAAGAAGCCGGAGAGCTATTGCATAATTCTATTAATTCTAATCTATTACTGGCAATTGTTTTATCGGCCATAATGTGGGGAATGTCATTTTTCTTTGATAAAATGGGGCAAACAGCTGATGTAGCACAATTATCTGTTTCATATTACCGAATCTTAGTGGTATCATTTTTGCCTTTCATGTTGTTTTTTACCTTTAAACAATTTGCTGAAGGCCTAGCAGAGACCAAACAAGCTATGTATATTACTCTTATTGCCAATGTGGTAAATGTAATAGCTAATTATGCGTTAATCTTTGGGAAATGGGGTTTTGAGCCTATGGGTTTAGATGGTGCCGGTTATGGAACATTAATCGCTCGTACAATTATGCCACTTCTCTTTTTATGGTTCTTTATAAAAGATAAAAAGTTTAATATTTATTATAAGATTGCTCAAAAGGCGCGACCTCATTGGGAAAAAACCAAGCAACTTTTTAATATTGGGGTACCCATTGCTACTCAAATTTTGTTGGAAGTAGCTGCTTTTGCTCTGAGTGGAATAATGATGGGATGGATAGGAGAGGTATCTTTAGCTGCTCATCAAATTGCTATTGGTTTGGCTAGTGTAACTTTTATGATTGTAACTGGGGTGGGATCAGGAACAACCATTCGGGTATCGCACCAATATAGTACAAAATCTTATAGCTCTATGAAAATGGCAGCATCGGCATCTATTCATTTGGTTGTAGCATTTATGAGTATTACAGCCTTGCTTTTTGCCTTATTTCGCTTCTCTTTGCCTTGGTTATATACTGATGATACCGCTGTGATTGCACTAGCTGCTCAACTGCTTATTATGGCAGCAATTTTTCAAGTATTTGATGGTTTACAAGTGGTGCTTTTAAGTGTTTTAAGAGGTGTTGGAGATGTGAAACATGCCATGATATATGCTTTGATAGCTTATATTATTGTAAATCTGCCTTTAAGTTATGTATTGGCCTTTACATTGGGTTTGGGACCAATAGGAATATGGATTGGCTTTGTTTTTGGAATAGGAATAGCTTCTTTATTATTCTGGTTAAGAATCAAAAAGATATATCAAAGATTAGGGGTGTAATTCACTCCACATTAAAATCAAAATAAGTATCCGGAAAAGGCTCTGTTTTTAAAGTAAAATGCCACCATTCTTCTGCATAAGGTTTAAAACCATATTTTATCATTAAGTGATTTAAAAGCATTCGGTTTTCTCTTTGTTTATTGCTGATAAGTTCGCTAGATATCCAGGATATAGGTCCAAAGAAATCAAAATCACTTCCCATATCCAATGGTTTTCCGGAGCTGTCAATAATTGTTAGATCGAAAGTGCTACCACGAGAATGACTTGAGTGTTCAGCAATATAACCCAATCGAAATAAATCTTTTTTTGCAACATCAGGATAGTATTTTGCTTTGCATAGGGTATCATTTAAGTTCTGTGCCCATTTAATAAAATGATTTACAGCTCTTTGAGGTCGGTATGCATCGTATACTAGTAATTCCAAATTTGACATTAATAATTCCTCTTGAACTTTCCTGAGAGCTTTGGCAGCATCTTCGGTGCAAATGATAATATCGCTATTGTAAGCTGAAATTCTTGTGCCTACAAAATTGTCATTTCCGTAATAGCGAACCTCTGTTTTAATAGGAGGAGCAATATCATCTAAGTATACAAATCCTTTAGGTAGTGCATTTTGTGTAGAATAATTACAAGATTGCCCCAAGGAGACAATGATAAATAAAACAAGATAGCTCAATCGTTTTATTAACATATTTGTTTTTTATTGAAATAATTTTTCTGCTGTTTTTAAATCATCAGCATAAGTAATCTTCATATTTGTCGGTTCACCATGAATCCATGTAGTGCTCCCCGCTTTGTATTTTAAAACCAAGTTAAAATCATCAGTAATAGATTTTAGATGATCAATAGTGGCCAATTGATGTGCCTTCTTAATACATGATAATTTAAAACTTTGAGGTGTTTGAGCTTGCTTGTAATCCTCTCTTTTAACAGGAATTAAATTGTTCTGCTCATCAAAATGTACCAAAGAATCTTTTAGAGGAATAAGTATGTTTACTGCATCATGATTTCTTAAAGCAGTTAAGCTATTGCTAATTAGTTTTTGGCTTAGGAAAGGGCGAGCAGCATCGTGGATTAAAACTTGTGCTTCTGTTTCTAGTATCTGTGCTACTCCTTTCTTACAACTTTCAAAGCGGCTATTACCTCCACTACAAACTGAAATGGTTTTATTATTATTCTTAACTAATTTCAGAGCAGTATCCATATAGGATTCCGGAACTACCAGAATAAGTTCGTCAATTTTAGGATGAATATCGAAAGCCAGTATACTATATTCAATAAGGTATTTATGATTTATTTTTAAAAAAGCTTTGGGTAAATCTTTTTGCATTCTGCTGCCAGATCCTCCCCCTAATATAATGGCGTAGTTTTTTAACATGAAATATTCTCTTTTTGCAAAATTAAGAAAATTATTGTTGGCGCATTTTATAATGTAAACTATCACCCCATTCATCAAAACCTATGGTGCTGCCAGCCATATGAATACGTGCTGCTAGACAGTTTAAACATTCTTCTGCTTCTTCGTCAATACAAGGTTTGTCTTCGTATAAAAGATAGTCTTCCCTATATTTTACCGGACTTAAATTAGGCATGATAACATTTGCACCTACCATTAATGCTTTTTCACGGCCTTGAGGATCAATAGCTTGCATAGCTGTTGTAGCTGCAATATTGATAGTGGGCATCATAATGCGCAGAAGAGCTACCATATTTAAGGATAAATCGAAACGCTCTTGCAGACTCATTAGTTGATTTCGATACTGATATAAGGGAGTTTCTTTATGCTCTATGAACGGGCCCATTCCTGCCATATCAACATCTATTTTCTTTAGAAAAAGCAAATCTTCAGCCAAATGATCCACAGTTTGAAATGGCATGCCTATCATTACTCCGGAACCAACTTGATAATCAGTTTCACGGAGTCGTTTCAAAGCTTGTATTCTTTCTTCAAAACTATGAAGTTGATTTTTTGGGTGTAGCTTTTTATATAAATCGGAATTGCTAGTTTCGATACGTAATAAATATCGATGTGCACCAGCCTTTCGCCAAGCTTTATAGGTCTCTAGGCTTTGTTCGCCACATGATAAAGTTATATGTAATTTTTGATCAGATATTTTTTGTATCTCCCGTAGCAAAAAGCTTATTTTATCCACAAAGGCTTTGTCCGATCTCTCTCCCGATTGAATAACCAAACTGGCAAAGCGATTTTTATAGGCAAATTCAGCGGCTTCTAATACTTCTTTATCGGTAATATCATATCGTTTTGGTATTTGATTAGATGCTCTAACACCGCAATAATAACAATCTTTCTTGCATTTGTTGGAGTATTCAATAAGCCCTCTGTAATATACTTTATTTCCTACAATATTATTCTTTACCTCAGCAGCTCTTTGGCGTAACTGTTTCCTTTCATCCCCTTTTAATGAAAGAAGATATATTAATTCATTTTTAGAGAATTCTTTTTGTTTAAGTATATCGGCTAGTTTTTTCAAGTCTTGTTATTTAAAAAACAAAAATATAAAAAAATAAATGATAGCAAAGTTTTTTTTTAACTCTGAGAAATAAATTATTGAGTGGTTTAAAAACGATATAATCTTTATTCCCAATTGTATTATAAGTGATTTTTGTAGTGGGGATAAGTGTAAATAAATTTATACATAGCCATGTAAAGATTAGTATTTATTCGTTATACTGTTAAACCTTCAAGTAATGTGGGATTGTTAGCGGAAAATATTTAAATTTGCTCAAGTAAATTCAGTTTAACAATTTGAAAGATAAATAGTTTGTCAAAACAATACTTGAAGAAAAATAACATTAGGATTAAAGATTTGGCTGAGAAATTAAATACATCGGCTTCCACAGTGTCGAGGGCATTAAACGATCATCCAAAAATTAGCCATCAGACCAAGCAAAAGGTATTGGATATGGCCATACAAATGGGTTATATGCCAAATATTCCTAGTTTAATGGCTCAAAAAGATTCTAAGCTTATTGTATTGCTTATTCCCAATACTTCAGACGCATATTACAGAGCATTGGAGGAGAGTATACGGCTATTTTGTATTAAAAATTCATTTGTTCTTTTTGTGGCAGAGACCCATTATGACTTGGAACAAGAGCAGGTGTTATTTCAACAGATTGCTCAAATGAAGATTGCAGGATTAATATATTTAGCTCATAAGAATACACCTAAGCTAAATGAATTGCAGAAGTATACAAAGCATGATCTACCTATCGTTATATTGCATGATAATCATTTAAAAGAAGATATTTCCTCTTTGATACTAGATGTTTATCAAGCTTTGTATAAGGCACTTGAGCATTTAAAATCAAATGGGGCAAAAAAAATAGCTTTTCTGATAGATGATGATCAACATCCTATATATATAGAAATGAAAGAGCATTTTCTTTCTTTAACGCATAAATTGGAAGTAGTCAGTGATAAGAGCCTTGTTTTCTGCGTTAAACATTTGGGTGAGAATTGTTCATCTCATTTAGATCAGCTCATACAAAATAAAGATCAGGTAGATGCCGTAATAACTAGTTCTATGAAGTGGGCTTATCTTTTGCAACAAAAGATGGAAAGGTTTTCTGCTGAAAAGATATTATTGGTAAGCCTAAATAAAGATGATTCAGAATTATTTGCACGACCCAAGATTACTTATCTTAACTTTCAGGCTCAGAAAATAGCAGAAGAAGTAGTTCGTTTATTGATAAAACAAATAAACCAGGATTTTCGTGTGGAATCAAAGGTTTTCTTTTCACAATTAATCACCAAAAGTTCAAGTCTGCAGATTTAAAGAGAATTTGCGAATTATTATTTCTGAACAATAATCCTGTTCACAACTTAATAAATCGTTCTGTTTGTTTGATAGAGGTGGAGCCAATTTGTCTTGCTTCAATGAAATAGGTTCCTGCTTTCAACTTTTGGATATTTATTAAACCCTGTGTAGAGTGGAGTTCTTGTTGCCTCAACAATCTACCATGTATATCTAAAATACGAATTTGTAAGGGAGTACTCTTTTCGGTGGTAATACTGATATCGTTTTGAATAATATTTGATTGCAATTGGAATATAATTTGCATAGGTGCTCTGTAATCGTTTAAGCCATTCATGTTTTCGCAAGAAGGAACCCAGTAATTCCCTGATAAGGTTATCATACTGAGTAATTTAATGGTATTTCCGTAGTATCCATCCATATTTAAACTAACAGAAAGTGTTTTGTCATATAAATTATTTAACCATTCTTGATTTTCTGTATCACACATGGCGCCAACGGTAAATGGAGCAATAAAGGATAGGTCTTGCCAATGTGCAGTTACATCGCCAGCAAGTGTGTATCCTGACATAATCTGGGAGGTATTGCCTTCGGTTTTTTCCAGTAGCCATCGATTTATTTTAAGGCAAATATTTTTGGCTTTTTCTTCATTAGAGATTAAAAAATCAGTTCCGACACGCCATGGATCACGGCAAGCATTATAGGAATAGTTTCCATCGTTTTCACCTTCTAAAAAATTAGGATCTGCTGGGCGAGGAGTAGTGTTAATATCTACAATAAAATCAGGCATCAAGCCAGTAACAGGGCTATAGTTTTCTTGCATTTCTTGCATATAATTATAACTTTGGTCAACTACTTCTTGCCATTGCTCATCATTTACAGCACATTGGAATATTCTAAAATGATCAAAGATAAAATCAGAGGTTCTTGTGCCGCGGGTATAATTTCCAGAATTTACCCAATCACCAAGTTTTACCGACATAAAATCATGATTAATATCACTTTCCATAATGGCATTAATTATCTTTTCTGCTTCTTGATAATAATTGATGCTTCCCCAACTTCCCCATTGTGCATGTGCTAATAAAAGTCCAAAAGCTATATCAATATCACCATCTGATGCAGAATCTGGACCATCTGAATTTATACAGTTTGTAATTTGTTTCCAGGCCATTAAATTGGGATTAATAACACTTGGGTGAGCTTTGTAATAGCGGTATAAACCATTAAAATATGTACGGGCATTTTCATCATATCCAGCCATTAATGGGATAATCATCATTCCATATCCCATGGCTTCTGATACAGTTACTGTATTTCCGCTATCAAAAAACACATAATAATGATTGCTTTCACAGCCATTTATTAAATACTTACTTTTCCATTGTTCGTAAAAAGTAATCACTTGCTGATCCAATTCGGCTTGCGAATAGTTGTTTGGTTTAATATGGGTTCCTTGATAGTTATTATGTTGTGGGAATGGCATTTGTTGTCCATAACTATTAGCAATAAACAGACTTATAATAATTTGTATAAAAATTAATTTAATAGTTTTCATAGGGTGCAGATTTTTTAATTAAGGTGATAAAAAAATGCTGGAATTACCCAGCATTTTTTTCAATGTTCAACTAAATAACTATTGGTTAATTATTTTGTAGATGTATTTACTAATTTGAAATATCCCCATTCTGGTTCACCAGCAGTGATGCCATTTTCTTCTAAATCATCAGGATTAGCATAAATATCATATAAGTTATCTGGAGATGCATTATCATAACGAATCCACATAGTATCATTTTCTAGTTTAACGATTTGGTAGAGACTGCTTTTAGCTTCAATACCAAGGTCAGCACCATTTGTCAGTTCAATAACATAAGCGCCATCATAACTGCTACCATTTACTCGAGTAGCAAAGCTAAGTGAGTCATTTATATTTGGATAATGCTTTATTTCCCAACTTGCTTCAGGAGCCACATAAGCAGCATATGGTTCATCTTCCCAAACACCTACAGTAATATTGTAATAAAATGCCATCCATGACCAGTTTACAACAAAGGCATCTTTGAAATCGTTTACATACTCCATTTTTGGATTAAGTTTAAAGAAATATTCATCATCTAAAGATGCTTCTTGATTTTCTCCATCACCACAAGCCCACCATTCGTCATTAATTGGATTAAAGAAGGCTGTGTCACCAAGATATTGGTATGGTCCACAAGAAAAGCTACCTGCATCATTGGCCCATTGCCATATTGCAGTACTTTCTCCTGTTGCTTCATCATATCCTGAAACGGCTAGATTGATAAAGTTAAAGATGTCGGGATCACCCTCTAAAACATCAACAGTTTGTGTTTTTACACGGTCTTCATCGCGACCTTTTGCTGTACAGGTAACCTCATAGTCACCAGGAAAGTTGTAAGTACCAGTAACTTCAGCTCCTTCAGGAGTTTCGCCATTACCAAGATCCCAAATAAACTTAACGGCATCGCTTGCACTCGCTTTATAAGTTACTACATTTCCATTTTGGGTGACAGTTAGTGTGATTTCACCTGGTTTTCCTGGAGCAACAGGATCATCAGTGTCATCGTCTTTTTTACATGCGCCAAAAATTAACGCAATTGCCAATAAATATAAAAGGCTCTTTTTCATAATGTTGTTTTTTTAGTTTGAAATTATTTGTTTTAATTTAATTGTTTTATTTTTTTTGTAAATATATCCTTGTATTCACTGTTAAACAATATTTTTAAGATTTGTTGTGTTTCTTATCATTACCAAATATCACTTAAATCTAATTGATCTTGTGGGATAGGGAAGTGGTTATGTACACCTTCCATATATCCATATTCTCCCAAAACTTCTTGACCACGACCTTGTCGTACTACATCCCAAAAACGATGACCTTCCATACCCAGTTCCACTCTTCTTTCATGATATATCGCCTCTATACCTGTGAGACTGGTAGCTTCCAATCCTGCACGATCTCTTATCAACTGTAATGGAGTATTCCAATCACCCCCAGTGTGGAAAGTAGCTTCAGCATTCCATAATAAAACATCAGCATAGCGAATGACGATCCAATTTTTACTTGCATCTGAAAAGTCCGATGGTTGAAACGATTTAGGTAAAGCATATTTTTGGTTATTCAATTTGTCTTTGTTGGTAGCAAAGTTTGTATTAAAGCTTTGCTCGTCTGGAGTTCCTTCCCAGAGGATTTCGCCATCAGTAATTAGAGTGGCATCCTTTCTGATATCTCCTTCTTCAAACTCGTCGGCAAAATCTTGCGTTGGACAGTTGAAGCCCCATCCGCCAATACCTGCAAAAGGTGCTCCTCTTGTGGTCATATAGCAAGAAAACATAGAGCCTTCATTTTCGTCACCATAATCTCCATTTCCTGTTTCGGTAAATTGAATAGAGAAGATGATTTCATTATTATTTTCGTGTTCAATAGAGAATATATCAGTATAATTATCAAGTAGGTTATAAGTGCCTTGATTGATTAGTACATTGCTGAGATTTTTAGCTTCTGTCCATTTTTGCTGATATATATAGGTTTTAACTAATAGTGCTTGAGCCATTTCCTTGTTGGCGCGACCAGTATATTCTATTCCAGCCTGGTTTTTTCCTGGTAAATTATCTATAGCAGAAAGGAGGGTGCTCTCAATAAAGGAGTATATAGCATCTTCCGAAACTAATGGTTGTTGATATTCACTAGGTTTAAGAATTCGGTCAACTAATGGTACACTACCAAAAGTTTTTACTAATTCAAAATAGAAATAAGCTCTTGTAAAATTAGCTTCTGCAATAAATTGATTTCTTTTTTCATCAGAAATGATATCAGAACCCATTTTCCCAATATTTTCGATACTCGAATTTGCTCTACCTACTCCTTTAAAATAATTGGTGTAGGCTTTATTGAGCATGTAGTTGTCGGCTGTGTATGTGAAGTTGATCAAATGATCCATCCAATCCTGATCGCCACCAATATCACCACCTTTGTGACCATCGTGTCCAACTATATCTCCAAAAAAGAAAGGAATAGTATTGTGTTGTCCATCCCATCCCATTATGTCATAACAACCAATTATGGCTAATTCAGCATTGGCTTCTGATGAGAAATTAATCTCATAAGTTGGAGATGGGGAGGGGGTTTCTAAAAAATCTTTTGAGCAAGAAGTTAGTATCGCTATAAGAGCAAGTGAGATAAGAGTATATATGATATTGTTTTTCATGTCTGTAATAAGTTATAATTGAACACTAATTCCGAAATAAAATGTTTTTGGGCTTGGATAAGTAGCACGGCTAATACCTCTGTCAAGTGGACGACCCAAATATATTCCAACTTCTGGATCGTAACCAGAATAATTAGTAATTGTAAATAGGTTATCTGAACCTGCAAATACTTTTAAAGAATGTATACTAATTTTTTCCACCCATAATCGGGGAAGATTATATTCTATTTGTAAGTTCTTTAAGCGTAAATAGGAGCCGTCTTCAATAAATCTGTCAGATCGTAAACTGTTGTTAGCATCGTTTAAATTGAGTCGTGCAAGGTTTGGATCATCAGTATCGCCTTCAAGTAACCAGCGATCATTAAGATCTGGACTCACATTGTATCTTACACTTGAGTTATGTGTGAAAAAACGATTTGTGTTAAATATCTCATTTCCATAAACGCCATAGAAGAAAGCGATTAAGCTAATATTTTTATAAGAAAATCTCATATTTAATCCAGCCGTAAAATCAGGAAATGGACTACCAATAATCTCATTTACTAAATTTCCATCAGCATCAGCTTTATATCTAATATCACCAGGTTTTACATTGGCTTGAATAAGATCGCCATTAGGTTTTATATAAGAATCAATTTCTGCTTGATTCTGAAACAAACCTTCGGTTACATATCCATAGAAACTAGCCATAGGTTGTCCGGTTTCGGTTCTGGAAATATATCCCAATTGCATAAACTGACCATCGCTAATAGCTCCTTTTGTCCCTAGATCGGTGACCTCATTTTTAACTTGACTAAAAGTAAGATTTATATGGTAGCCAAAATCAGAGATTTTATTTTTATAACCTACATTAAATTCATAGCCTGTATTTTTCATACTTGCAATATTTTGTGTAGGTGGTATTTCTGCCCCAACATGACCTGGTAGGTCTACGGCTAATAGCATATCTTTTGTTTTGTTGATAAAGAAATCTCCAGTAAAGCTAAATCTGTCAGCAAAGCCTGAAAAATCAAATCCAATATTAGTAGCTTGTTTTTCTTCCCAATGTAATTCAGGATTAGGAACAGCTCCCATAGCTACTCCATTGATAATTTCTCCATTTACTACATAGTTATTTCCTGTTCCTGTTGTAGCAAAAAACATATATGGATTTAAAGATTGATCATTACCGGTAATACCAAATCCTGCTCTAAGTTTTAAATTGTTTAGCCAACTGACATTACTTAAGAATCTTTCTTTCGACATGATCCATCCAGCTGAAACGGCAGGGAAGTTACCCCAACGATTATTGACACCAAATTTTGAAGAGCCTTGTCGACGTAAATTTGCCTGAATAAAATATTTATTGTCAAAGCTATAGTTAACTCTACCAAAAAATGATTGAAGGGTTACATTTGCACCTAATCCGTAGGAAGAAGCCTCAATGTTTCCTGCTGCATTATCAATAAATATATTGTCTTCATTTTCGGTGATTAAATTAGTTGCGCTTGTGCCAAACCATTCAGAGATACTCTCTTCAGCTTCATATCCTGCCATAGCAGTAATATGATGCTTTTTGATTTCTTTTCTCCAAGTAAGAAATGAAGATACTACCCAGTCACGTTGTTCGTAGAAGTCTCGTGAAACAGAGGTTTGATCATTTTCTTCACCTACTTTTACAAAAAATGTAGGTGTCCAGTCGTAATAATTACTGTACAACTGATTGTAACCAAATTTTGACACCCAAACAAAATCTTTTAGGAAAGTAATTTCGGTATAGATATCTCCCGCTAAATTAAAATCTTCACTACGTCCTTTTGTGCGATCTAAATGTGCTACTGGATTTGCAACAGCATTGTATGCAGATCCATCCCAAGATCCATCATCCTTTCTAACTTGTGTTATGGGATCAATAGCAATAGCTTCAATAAGAACAGCATTCCATTCGTCTTCTTCATTAATAGCTCTTATCTCATTCCTGCTGATAGATAGATTTTCGCCTATTTTAAGCCAGTTAGTAATTTGGCCGCTAGAATTTACTCTGAAACTGTTATACTTTGCGCTGGATTTCTGAACAATTCCTTGTTCATCAGCATGATTAAAACTCATATAATAATTAATTTTCTCTGAGCCGCCTGATGCACTGATAAAGTGGCTATTTGAAAAAGCAGTTTGAGCAATCTCGTTTTGCCAATCAGTTCCTTCTCCAAAGCTTTGCTTTAAACTTTCGGGTACTGGTAAGCTGGCGTTTTCATAAGCTTCTGATCGTAAGCGAGCCCATTCTTTAGCAGAAGTAAGTTCAAGGAACTTTGGAAATTTCCCAAAATTAAAGCGGTTCTCATAATTGAGTTGCATTTTGCCTTTTTTCCCTTTCTTGGTGGTTACTAAAATAACTCCTCCAGCTCCTTTTGTTCCATATATTGCTGCTGCAGAGGCATCTTTAAGTATCTCCATGCTTTCAATGTCTAGAGCATTTACTGTTCCTTGTATGGGTACACCATCAACAACCCAAAGAGGGGGTGTTCCATTAATAGAGGATATGCCTCGTATTTGGATTTCGGCATCTTTCCCGGGAGCACCACTATTGGTAGTAACAGTAACTCCAGCTGCACGACCTTGCATAATTTGTGCAACCGATTGGGAGTGTGTTTCTCCAAAAGCTTCTTGGTCAATCTTTACCAATGCTCCTGTAATATCACTCTTCTTTTGTATACCATAACCAACTACTACGTATTCATCAAGCTGTTGATTGGATATGATTAGTTCAATATTTATTTCTGTCACAATATCTGCAATAACTTCTTGTGTTTGATATCCTAAATATGAAAAGGATAAGGTATCTCCTTTTGCAGCCTCCAGATTGTATTTACCATCCATGTCAGTGAGTGTACCAATTTGTGTTCCTTTAATCATTATGGCAACCCCAGGAAGTTTGTCTTTATTTTCAGCATCGGTAACTACTCCTGTTATCATATTTTGTCCTAACAATATATAGGTCAATGAAAAAAAGAAAATTGTGAAGAATGTTTTCATTCGTTCTGATATTTCGTATTGTTTTTTATACTTGATTATTCACATATTATCAAATAATTTGTATTAGTGCAATATGTTGCACGCAAAAGTACATATAAAATCCCAAATAAACATCATTAATGCAATAAATTATTTCATATCGTTAATATTTCTGGTTATTTTTACATGCTATAGTTATTGTTAGTCTTGTTAATATACTGTAAAACAGACATGAAAATATATTCCATTAGATCATCTAATGAATAAATATTTCTAACATACTGATTTGATTATTTTTATCGAATTTATAAATAACTAAAGTTCAGATGTTAAAGCTTGATCTATTTAGTGAATAAAAGTGTAAAATGAAAAAATATTGACAAAAACAACAGTTATATGCAAATGATTTGTACTTTTGCGAAGAAATAGTGCAATTAGTTGCATTAAAAAATACTTTTATGAAATTATTTTTGAATCTAATTGTTGTGATTTTCTTAGCTGGTCTGCTATGGGAATGTAGTAATTCTGCTGAAGACCAAGCTGTAATTATTCGGTTTGATAGTGATTGGGAATTGTTTAGTTCAAGTCATAATCCAGAACTGGGAGATATTATTTCAAAGGAGACATTTGTTCCAAAACATATGCTTTATACCGAAGTACCTTCTACTGTTTTTAATGCACAAGTTAAAAATGATGTGTATAAGGAAATTTATAAAGGAATGAACTTAGCTCAGATTTCCGATGCTATATATAAGGAATCTTGGTGGTATAGAAAGGTGTTTGACATTATTCCAAATAGCAATTATTTTGAATTAAATTTAGAAGGAATAAATTATAAAGCAAATATCTGGCTTAATGGGAAAATAATTGCTGATACTAAAGAAGTCAATAATGCTTTTAAAATGTATCGATATGATATCACTGAAATTATTACAAAAGGAAAGAATACTTTGGCTATTGAGGTTTTTCCTCCAAAGAAAGGTGATTTTAGTATAGGTTTTGTCGATTGGAATCCTGCTCCACCTGATAATAATATGGGATTATTCAGATCAGTATCTATTGCGAGTATTAATACTGTCCAAATCATAGAGCCTTATATTGATTATGAATTTATTGAAAAAGACTATTCTTTAGTAAAGCAGAATTTAAGGGTTAAACTAAAAAATTATTCTAAAAAAGAAATAAAAGGTGAACTGAAAATATATATTTCCAAAGCCATAATAAATAAAGAAATATCCATTGATGCCTTGAGCACAAAAGAAATATTGCTCACTTCGGATGAATATGATGAATTGATACTGAAGAATCCGGAATTATGGTGGCCTCATACCATGGGTGATCCTTATTTGCATCATATGGAAATTAGCTTTATGAGTAATGATAAGGAATTGTGTAGTAAGGGATTAGAATATGGAATTAGAGAATTAGGTGAGTATTATACTGAGGAAGGTCATAGGGGTTTTTCAATTAATGGAAAAAAGATTAGTATTAGAGGAGCAGGTTGGGTAGATAATATGATGCTTGACAATACGCATGCTTACGATGATGCTCAACTAGAGTATGTGAAAGATATGAACCTAAATACTATTCGTCTGGAAGGTTTTTGGGGAAAAGATAGCCATATTTATGATAAATGTGATGAATTAGGAATTTTAGTGATGGTTGGTTGGAGTTGTCATTGGGAATGGGAGGATTATTTAGGGAAATACTGTGACGAAAAATATGGTGGAATCTTAAATGATGAAGATATAGATTTAATGTCGGCAGCATGGCGTGATCAGCTGGTTTGGCTTCGCAATCATCCAGCAATTATGGCATGGTTTAGTGGTAGCGATTGTGTTCCTATACCCAAGTTAGAACAAAAATATTTTGATATTTTTGAACAATATGATACCAGTCGCATTTATCTGGCTTCGGCTAAAGAGTGGGAAAGTGCTGATATCAATACAGGAGTTAAAATGCGAGGCCCCTATGCTTATGTTCCTCCAGTGTATTGGTTTGCTGATACTCTTTATGGTGGTGCTTTTGGTTTTAATACCGAAACTGGCCCTGGAGCGCAAGTGCCTCCTTTAGAAAGTATAAAAAAGATGATACCAAAAGAGGATTTATGGCCTATTAATGATGTTTGGGATTACCACTGTGGTAGAAATGAATTTAATAATCTCGACAGATATACTAAAGCTTTGAATGAGAGATATGGTGAAGCACAATCAGTTGAGGAATATGCACAAAAAGCACAATTACTGAATTATGAATTGATGAGGCCTATGTTTGAAGCTTTTTCTGTAAACAGATATCAGGCTACTGGAGTTATTCAATGGATGTTAAATTCGGCCTGGCCAGAGATGTATTGGCAATTATATGATAGTTATTTATTACCAAATGCTGCTTATTTTGCTACAAAAAAAGCTGGTGAACCATTGCATGCCCTATATAATTATCATAACAAAAACATTTATTTAGTAAATGATCAATTAGTCGATCAAGAGGACGTTGCTGTTCAAATTAGGGTCTATGATGTCTATTCTCATGAAATATTTAATAAAATAGTAAAGGTGACTATTACAGAAAATAGCTCTCAAATGATTTTAGAATTACCTTCTTTTGAGAATTATAGTGAGGTGTATTTTGTTCATCTTGCAGTTATCCAAGACGGTATGGATATTTCTTCGAATTTTTATTGGTTGTCGCAAAAAAATGATGTTCTGGATTATGAGGCTGAACTACCTAGTTGGTATTATCATACTCCCTCAAAAGCTTTTGCTGATTTCTCTTCACTAAATAGGCTAAAAGAAGCTTTAATAAGTTGGGAAATCGAAACCATAGAAACAGAAACAACTACCATCTTTAAAGCTTTAGTAGAAAACAAAACAGATGTGGTAGCTTTTTTTATTGAAGGTAGATTGGTGGATAAAAATACGCAACTGTCTATATTGCCTGCTATTTGGACGGATAATTATTTTTCTTTATTGCCTAGAGAAAAACGATATATATCAGTGAAAGTTAAAACAAAGGATGTAGCGAAAAAGAATCCCGTACTACATTTTAAGGCTGTAAATGATAAAAAATAAACAAGTATATAAACTGTAATAATATAATAATGCAAAAACAAAGAAATTATTGGATAGTTGGTCTTATATTATTGACCTTTTTTGTTATATCTTTTTTAACTAATATTTTGGGAGCGTTAAATCCTAGTGTTTCGGCTAGTTTTACATTAAGCGAAACCATGGCAGCATTTCTTCCTTTCTCTTTTTTCATTGCTTATGGAGTAATGTCAATTCCTGCAGGTTTTTTAGTGGAAAAATTTGGAGAAAAAATAATGATGATTACTGCCTTTATTTTGGCTTTTATTGGATCCTTATTTTTTGCAGGCTTGCCAAGTTTTACCATATTTCTAATCTCTTTATTTACTATTGGTGCAGGAATGGCTATTCTTCAAGTAGTTATAAATCCTTTGCTAAGAGTATCTGGTGGAGAAGAAAATTATGCATTTACTTCGGTAATGGCACAGCTCATTTTTGGATTGGCTTCATTTGTTAGCCCACAATTATACTCCTGGTTGGTAACAGGTATTAATAGTGATTCGGTTGACAATTCTATTATTGTCTTATTAAGAGATATGGTACCACCTTTAATGTCTTGGGTATCTATTTATTGGGTATTTGCTATTTTTAGTGTGATGATGATTGTGATCATTATCTTAACAAAATTTCCACAAGTAAAACTCAACGAAGATGAGAAAGCTGGGAGTAAACAAGCTTATCTCGAACTATTTAAGAACAAACTAGCTTTGCTATATTTCTTTGGAATTTTTGCCTATGTAGGTGCTGAACAGGGGATTTCTTATTGGATGTCGAAATTTTTGAATGAATATCATGGTTTAGATTACGAAACAATAGGAGCCAACGCAGTAGCCTATTTTTGGGGATTGATGACGATTGGTGGAATTCTCGGCTTGTTTTTATTAAAAATAATGGATAGCAAAATAGTATTAAAGATTTTCACATCTTTAGCTATTTTTTGCCTAGCTTTAGCATTATTTGGAAATGCTGAAATATCATATTATAGTTTTATGATGAGTGGTTTCTTTCTTTCCGTGATGTATCCTATCATCATTTCTCTGGCATTAAACTCTATTCCAACACATCATGGTGCATTTGCTGGAATATTAATGACAGGAATAATGGGAGGAGCTGTTGTACAGTTAATTGTTGGTTTTATTAGTGATGTTACTTCATTAAAAATAGGGATGATGTTTGTTTTTATCACCTTGGCATATATATTAAGTATTGCATTCTGGTCAAAGCCAATTATTAGTAACAAAACAGTAAAACTAAAAGAACTATTAAAGACTAAAAATTAATCAAATGGAGCAAACATTAATAGGTGTAGATATAGGTGGAACTAAAATTTTAGCAGCTAAGGTTAATTCTGAATCAATACTAAAGTCGGAACGAAGATTGTTACCCATTGATAATGGTGATGAAAATGTGGTTATTCAATTGATTAAAGATGTTATATCCGAATTGATGGATGGTAGTGTTGAGGCTATTGGTATTGGCATACCTAGTATAGTAGATGCAGAAAAAGGAATTGTTTATGATGTGCAAAATATTCCTTCTTGGAAGGAAGTTCATTTGGTTAATATTTTAGAGGAATATTTTCAATTACCGGTTTTTATGAATAATGATGCTAATTGTTATGCCCTAGGCGAAGCGATTTATGGGCTGGGTAAAGATTGTAATTCTATGGTTGGATTAACACTAGGAACAGGACTGGGTGCAGGTATTGTCATTAATGGAGAATTGCTATCGGGAGCAAGCGGAGCAGCAGGTGAATTTGGAATAGTTCCCTACCTTGATAAAACTATAGAGGATTATTGTAGTGGTTCTTTTATAAAGCAAAGATTTGGATCATCAGGTGAAATAGCCTTTAAGAAAGCAAAAGAAGGAGATTTAGACGCCTTGGCAACTTTTAATGAATTTGGTCGCCATTTAGGAAATGCTATTAAGATTATTATTTCTACCGTCGATCCAAACAAGATTGTTATTGGAGGATCTGTTGCGCAGTCAAAACTATTTTTTGAAGAAAGTATGTGGCAATCTGTTAATGAGTATATTTTTAAAAGAAGTAAGGAAAATATTCAAATTAAGTTTAGCACATCAAATAATATGGGAGTTTTTGGAGCTGCTTCATTATGCGAAAAAAGCTCAGAATTTGAAAAAGCATAGAAAAAATAAATATGGTAGATAAATCAATTATAGGTGTTTCATTAGGTGGACGGGCTCTTCTGGTAGGGAGAGTAAAGAATGGTGCAGTTGAAAAAAGCTTGTCAAAAAAGATTAATAATAGAGAAACTGAAGGTAATATTATTAAAGAAGTGATATCATCAATAAAAGAAGTAATGGATGATACTGTTGCCGGAATTGGCTTTGGAGCTCCCAGCTTGGTTGATGTGGAAAATGGTATTGTTTATAATGTTCAAAAAATAAAATCCTGGAAGGAAGTTCATATTCGTGAAATATTGGAAGATACTTTTGATATGCCAGTATACGTTAACAACGATGCCAATTGTTTTGCTGTGGGAGAGTTGTATTTTGGAAAGGGAAAGAAAGTCCAAGATCTTGTGGGGCTTATCATTGGTGTAGGTGTGGGTGCCGGCATTGTATTTCGAAAACATTTGTATTCAGGAAGTAACTGTGGTGCCGGGGAATATGGAAATATGCCATATCGTGAACATGATTTAGAATATTATCTAAGTGAATCTTATTTTGATATAAAATATGGTTTGGATTTCGATGTATTACTGAAAAGAGCAAAAAAAGAAGATAAAATTGCATTAGCAATATTCGAGCAATATGGTTTTGATTTAAGCAGTGCTATAAAGATGATTATGTATTCCAATGATCCTGAAATGATTATTCTTGGAGGTCCAATTTCTAAGGCATTTGATTATTTCAAAGATGCAATGTGGGAAAAGCTAAAATCATTTGTGTACAAACATAGTTTGGAGAAATTAGAAATAGAAGTGAGCGATCAAGAAAATATTGCTGTACTTGGAGCAGCAGCTCTTTATTTTGATGCTAATAATACTTTCATCAAGTAATTCTTGCTTATCAATATTAAAAATAGTTATATGACTAATAAGATAAACACATTAGAAGTAAAAGAGCAGCTGATTAGGAAGTTTGAAAATGTTTATACTAAGATTTATGCCGATAGTGAAGAAGCATCAATATATGTAGCACAACAAATAGAACAAACTATAAAAGCCAAAAGTGAAAAAGGAGAGATTTGTGTGTTGGGTTTGGCTACAGGTTCTAGTCCTGTTAGGGTTTATAATGAGTTAGTTCGCATGCATAAAGAAGATGGTTTAAGCTTTAAAAATGTAGTTACATTTAACTTAGACGAATACTATCCTATGTCCATGGAAAGTATACAAAGTTACGTGTATTTTATGAACCATCATTTGATTAATCATATCGATATTCCAAAAGAAAATATTAATATTCCTGATGGAACATTGGAAGAATCAAAGATTTATGAATTTTGTCAGAGTTATGAGCAGAAAATCCTAAAATATGGAGATATAGATATACAAATTTTAGGTATTGGGCGTACCGGTCATGTTGGTTTTAATGAGCCTGGATCAGGAATTAATTCTCCTACACGTTTAATATCTTTAGATAGTATAACTATGCGTGATGCAGCAGGTGATTTCGGAGCTTTAGAAAATGTTCCCCGCCGTGCTATTACTATGGGTGTGCAAACTATAATGAATTCAGATAGAGTCTTTTTATTGGCTTGGGGAGAGAAAAAGGCTGGTATTATTAATAGAACCATTGAAGGAAATGTTAGCGAAAGCATTCCTGCCACATTTTTGCAAAAACATCCTAATGTTGAGTTTATTTTAGATAATGCTGCAGCCACTGAACTTACCAGAGAAAAGCGCCCCTGGTTGGTTCAGGAATGTGAGTGGAATACTCAACTTACTCGAAAAGCTGTGGTATGGTTATGTGATCATTTAGATAAACCTATTTTAAAACTCACTAATAGAGATTATAACGATAATAGTTTGAGTGATCTATTAGCGCAATCTGGTGATGCTTACGATATTAACTTAAACGTTTTTAATTATTTACAAAGAAGTATCACAGGTTGGCCTGGAGGTAAACCCAATGCCGATGATAGTGCACGTCCAGAGCGCGAAAAACCATTTCCTAAAAAGGTCTTGGTTTTTAGTCCTCACCCAGATGATGATGTTTTCTCTATGGGAGGAACTCTTCAGCGCCTAGTACAACAAGGTCACGATGTACATATTGCTTATCAAACTACAGGTAATTATTCCGTTAAAGATGATTATGTCATTAAATATGTAAGCTTTTTAACCGATTTCTTGGGCAATGTATTGGATAAAGATATTCAGATGCAGAGTGTAGAATCTATTAAAACATTTTTAAAAAATAAAAAAACAGGGGAGCCTGATAGTGATCAAGTCAGAAAGGCAAAGTCACTCATAAGAAAAGGAGAATCTGAAGCAGCATGTAATTATATTGGAGTACCTCAAGATAATATCAATTTTTTAGAAATGCCATTTTACGAAACTGGGAGTATAAAAAAAGAGGCTCTAAGTGAGGCAGACTATAAAAAAGTGAGTGATATTATAAAGAAAGTTCAACCTCATCAAATATTTGCTGCTGGTGATTTAACTGATCCTAATGGAACACATCGTAAAAGTTTAAATGCAGTATTAACCGCTCTGAAATCGTTAAAAGATGAAAAATGGATGGTAGATTGTCGTTTATGGCTCTACAAAGGTTCCTTCCAAGAGTGGGATATTGCAGAGGTGGATATGGCTGTGCCTCTTAGCCCAGGGGAGATGGAGATGAAGCGACAGGCTATTTTTAAGCATCAAACCCAAAAAGAAGTACTTTTTCCTGGTGAAGAGGAAATTGAAATATGGAAACATGCACAAGATAGAAATTTAAAAACAGCTCAAAAATATGATAAGTTAGGCATGGCGGAGTATGAGGCTATGGAAGTTTTTGTTAGATTTACAATCTGATAAAAAGATTGCTAAAATGAAAAACTTCAGTCCAGTAGAAAAGAAATTTTTTAAGCTTTCAGGTGTTGATATTATGACTACCAGAATGCCTTATATTACCGTTGATAATTTTCCTAAATTAGGTTTGTTTACGGCACTTCGTTTTATTGAATGGGTATTGCAAAATCCTTATGGCGTCATAAGTTTACCAACTGGAAAAACACCTGAGCATTTTATAAAATGGACCCAACATATTATTAAAGATTGGGAAAGTGAAAAGATAAAGAATCTATGCAGTTCTTATGGTATACCAACACATAAAAAACCTGATTTAGGTGATTTGAAGTTTGTTCAAATAGATGAGTTTTATCCCATTAAATCTCAACAAGAAAATAGTTTTGCCTGGTATGTAAAAGAGTTTTATATCAAGGGTTTTGGTTTGAATCCCGATAATGCATTAATTATAAATGCAGAGCAAATCCCTCTAGCCGATGGAGGCAGTTTTGAAGAAATTTTCCCTGAACTAAAAGTTGATTTAACTCTAAGATACCGCCATGCCAATACAACAATAGAACGAAAGCAGCAAGAATCTATTTTAATGATTGATGATTGGTGCTCTGCATATGAGCAAAAAATCAGAGATATGGGAGGAATAGGGTTCTTTTTAGGAGGTATTGGTCCCGATGGTCATATTGCTTTTAATACTCGTGGTTCTGATCATTATTCCACTACCAGATTAACGGAAACAAATTTTGAAACTCAAGCTGTTGCAGCTGGTGATTTGGGTGGTATAGAAATCTCTAAAAATCGTTTGGTTATTACTATTGGATTACAGACTATAACTTATAATCCAAATGCAGTTGCTATTATTATTGCGGCTGGAGAGGCAAAAGCTATGGTAGTGAAAAATTCTTTGGAGCAGGAAGCTTCCAATCAATATCCTGCAAGTGTATTGCATCATCTAAAAAATGGAAGGTTTTATTTAACTAAAAGTGCTGCATCAAAGTTAAATGATAGCATAACGGACTATTATAAAAAAGGGAAATGGACTTTTGAGAAAACACAGAGAGCCATTATCGATCTTTGCGTTAAGAACGATATATACGGACATCATATCACCATGAAGGATTTAAAATCTGATGAATGGTGTTCTTTAATCCCTGATTTGAATGAGAATACAGTAAATGAAGTCATTGTTTCTTTTAAAGAGAAAATTCAAAAAGGAATAAAAACAGAAGAAAATCAAACATATTATCATACAGGTCCACATCACGATGATATTATGTTGGGAATATTTCCACATATTAGTCACGAATTAAGGGGTGCTTCTAATAAATTCACATTTTCTATTCTTACTTCTGGTTTTACAGCAGTAACAAATAAGTTTATTATTAGTATTCTAGCAGATGCAAAAGGTTTTATTTCTGAAGGTTTAATTCAGATGCTAAAATATCCCGATTTCTTTGTATCCGGTTATCAATTTAAAAGAGATAAAGATGTTTACCATTATTTAAATAAAGTAGCTTCAGGAGAACCAAAACAAAGAAGGAGAGGGCTTAGTCATAGAGTAATACGTGATATGGTTGATCTCTACCAAATGAAAAATAAAAAGGAATTAGTTGCAAAGATTGATGAGATACTCCATATTCTCGAAAATAGCTATGATGGTGAAAAAAATCCAAAAGATATACAACTATTAAAAGGTAGAATTAGAGAGTTTGAAGAAGAATTAGTTTGGGCTCATTTTGGAGTTCAAGTAAAGAATGTAAAGCATTTACGTTTAGGTTTTTACACTGGTGCTATCTTTACTGAACAACCAGAGCGTAGTAGAGATGTTCTTCCCATTTTAGAGGAATTTCGTAGAGTAAAACCTAGCATAATTAGTTTGGCTCTCGATCCGGAAGGAAGTGGTCCTGATACTCATTATAAAGTCTTGCAAGCCATTGCAGATGCGGTTAGGCTCTGGAGTGAAGAAACGGATATATCAAAAGTAAAAATTGTTGGTTACAGAAATGTTTGGTATCAATTTCATCCTGCTGATGCAGAAGTTATTGTACCCGTTTCACTTAATTCTCTTTCTTCATTAGATAATGCTTTTACCAATTGCTATTTAAGTCAGGTGGATGCCAGTTTCCCTAGTTATAGATTAGATGGGAAATTTAGTCAATTGGCACAACAAATATGGATTGACCAACTGAAACAAATCCAACTACTTTTAGGAAAAAATTATTTCTATGAGAATGATCAGCCTCGCTTAAGAGGTAGCCATGGATTAGTATTTTATAAAGAAATGGATGTAAAAACATTCCTTTCTCAAGCTAGAGAATTGGAAAAATCTATGGAAGGTAGTTTTTAATGGCAAAAAAAATGATATGTTTGCTTTCGATTTTTAAAATGAAATTCATTAAATTTTATTAATAGATTTTTTACAGTAATAATTGGGCGCTTAGAGTCCGTTTTAAAGAAAAAATATGACAAAAAATAAATCATCATTCGGTCCTATCGTGATTATAGGAGTACTTTTTTTTATTTTGGGCTTTATTACCTGGCTTAATGGATTACTTATTCCTTATTTACGTACAGCTTGTGAGCTTACTGATTTTCAAGCTCTTTTTGTGGCCTTTGCTTTTTATATTAGCTTTACTGTAATGGCTTTGCCATCTTCTTGGGTATTAGAGAAAATTGGTTTTAAAAATGGTATGTCAGTTGGTTTATGGATTATGGCAGTAGGAGCTTTGGTTTTTATACCAGCAGCACAAACCAGAGTATTTGGTGTCTTTTTAGTAGGTTTGTTTATACTTGGAACCGGAATGGCTATTTTACAAACCGCCGTTAATCCTTATATCACTATTTTAGGCCCTATTGAGTCGGCTGCAAAAAGGATTAGTATAATGGGTATTGCCAATAAAACGGCAGGAGCCATTGCTCCACTAGTTCTAGCTTATTTTATTGTGCACCCTGGTGATGATGAGGCTATAAAGAATATTGTCAATTTATCTCAGGAAGAAAAAATGGTATTTTTAGATGCCTTGGCTGCCAGAGTAGTAAATCCTTATATCGTGATGGCTGTAATGTTGGTTTTGATTGGATTTGGTTTAAAGTATTCTAATTTGCCCGATATTGATTCTGAAGATAATGAAGATATAAAGAACACTACTCACGATGATCATAAAAGTATTTTACAATATCCATATCTTGTTCTGGGTGTGATTACTTTGTTTGTGTATGTGGGTGCCGAAGTTATCGCTGGCGATACTATAATCCGTTATGGACAGTCATTGGGTATATCTATGGAGAAAGCAAAAATGTTTACTACTTATACCATGGTTTCTATGTTGGTGGGTTATGTCATTGGTATCTTTTTAATTCCTCGTTTTGTTTCTCAACAAAGAGCACTACAAGCTTCAGCTATTTTAGGTGTAATTTTCTCCATTGCTGCACTTTTTACTAACGGATTTACATCTGTTATGTTTATAGCTCTATTAGGATTAGCAAATGCTTTAGTTTGGCCGGCAGTATGGCCATTAGCCATAAAAGGTTTAGGTAAACATATTAAAACAGGTTCAGCATTATTGATTATGGCTATCTCTGGAGGAGCTATTATGCCATTGCTTTGGGGAAAACTATCTGATGTCTATAGTTCGCAAACTGCTTATATCATTTTAATTCCTGCCTATTTGTTTATTCTATATTTTGCTACTTATGGGCAGAAAATGAAGAAATGGTAAAACCTTTAAATTGAAATATCTTTTGATATACCTTAAATCTGCAAAGGTATTTCTACTACAAAGCTCAACTGCCTATCATTGTTGAGAATGCCTGCCTGGTCGGCAGACAGGCTATTAAAAACCTACTCACCATAACTACTGCTATGTCTGCGTTGCTTTTTGATGCGCTACATCAACACTAACAGACATTAGAACTTTTCGTAACGAAAACCCTTGCGGATTTAAGGATATGCTAAAAAATCTAAAAATCTATTTTAGTATATCTATTTATCCATCTAATCTTTATAATTTAGCGTTTTATTTTTAACACAGAAAAAACGTTTATAATGATAGCAAAAGAGTTGATAAACCCACTAAGTATTGTGGTAGTAGGAGGTTCCAATGATATCCATAAGCCTGGTGGCAAAATTTTGAAAAACTTGGTTGATGGTGGCTTTTCAGGACATTTATATGTTTCAAATCCAAAAGAAGACGAAATACAAGGTATCAAATCCTATAGAGATTTAAATGAATTACCTCAAACCGATTTAGCTATTATTGCTATTGCAGCAAAATATAGTTTGCAAACTATTAAATTTCTTACTGAAAATAAAAAGACAAAAGGTTTTATCATCTTGTCAGCTGGTTTTAGTGAAGAAAGTGAAGAAGGTGCAGTTCTAGAACAGCAAATTGTTCAGCAGATTAATAAATATGGAGGTTCGCTTATTGGCCCCAATTGCACCGGAATATTGACAACAAATCATCATAGTGTTTTCACTGAGCCCATACCAAAACTCGATCCTAAAGGTTGTGATTTTATTTCTGGTTCTGGAGCTACAGCTTGTTTTATTATGGAAGCAGGAATAGATAAAGGATTAAGTTTTGCTTCGGTTTTTTCAGTTGGAAATTCAGCACAAATAGGAGTGGAAGAGGTTCTAGAATATTTAGATGACACATTTGATGCAGAGAAGTCTAGCAAGGTAAAACTTCTTTATATTGAAAATATAGACAAACCTGAAAAGCTTTTGAAGCATGCACGTTCGTTAATCAATAAAGGATGTAAAATTGCAGCTGTAAAAGCAGGTTCAAGTGATGCGGGTAGCCGCGCAGCTTCCTCACATACAGGTGCTTTGGCAAGTCCGGATGTAGCTGTAGATGCACTTTTTAAAAAGGCAGGAATTGTGCGCTGCTATGGTCGTGAAGATTTAATCACAGTAGCATCTATTTTTATGCATGCTGAGTTAAAAGGAAAAAATATAGCCATTATTACTCATGCTGGTGGCCCGGCAGTTATGCTTACCGATGCGCTTTCAAAAGCAGGATTGGAAGTTCCAACCATTGAGGGCTCTGCTGCAGAAGAACTAAAGAAGAAGTTGTTCTCTGGTTCATCAGTGGCTAATCCTATTGATTTTTTAGCTACCGGAACGGCGGAGCAGCTAGGTAGCATTATTGATGCAGTAGATACAAAATTTGATCATATTGATGGAATGGTAGTGATCTTTGGAACACCTGGTTTATCACCTATTTTTGATGTATATGAGCTGTTAGATGAAAAAATGAGAACAGCTAAAAAGCCCATATATCCTGTTTTGCCATCTACATATACAGCCAAAGCTGAAGTGAATAGTTTTATTGAAAAAGGAAGGATTAATTTTCCGGATGAAGTGATATTTGGCGAAGCTTTAGGTAGAGTATTCCATACACCAAAGCCTATTCCTGAAAAAGTACATATTCCTGAAGTAGATATTGCATATATACGTGCTATTATTGATAGTAGTGAAGATGGCTATTTATTACCACGGCAGGTACGTTCTTTACTCGATGGAGCTGGTATTCCACGGGCTATAGAAGCTACGGTTTATACAGCTGAATTGGCTGCAGAAAAAGCAAGAGATATTGGTTTTCCTATGGTGATGAAAGTAGTTGGTCCAGTGCATAAATCAGATGTAGGTGGTGTGGTTTTGAATATTAAAGATGAAGAAACTTGTCTAAAGGAATTTGAAAGAATGATGCAGATTCCGGACACAACAGCTGTTTTGATGCAGCCTATGCTAAGTGGAACTGAATTGTTTGTAGGTGCTAAAAGTGAAGAGAAATTTGGGCATATGGTTCTTTGTGGTTTAGGTGGTATTTTTATTGAAGTACTTAAAGATGTACAATATGGTCTTACTCCAATTGGTAATGATGAAGCAATAACAATGATAAAATCATTAAAGAGCTATAAGATTATTGAGGGTGTACGTGGACAGGCAGGAATAGATCAGCAAGCATTTGCAGATGTTTTAGTACGTTTATCGGCACTGCTACAAGTAGCTCCTGAGATTGCAGAACTGGATTTGAATCCACTTCTGGCTACGCCTGATAAAGTAATTGCTGTTGATGCCCGTATAAGAGTTGAAAAATAAGAAATATGATGTTATTTGAAGCAAAAGATATAGTAAAAAATTATTCCAATCATAAGGCATTAAATAAAGTGAGTATTGCGGTGCCTAAGCAAAGTATATTTGGTTTATTAGGTCCTAATGGCGCTGGAAAAACCACGCTAATTCGTATAATAAATCAAATTATAGCACCTGATTCTGGAAGTCTGAATTTTAATGGAAAACCTTTATTAGTAAGCGATGTGAATAGAATTGGTTATTTACCAGAAGAGAGAGGTTTATACAAAAAAATGAAGGTAGGAGAGCAAGCTATTTATCTGGCTCAACTCAAAGGACTTACAGTAGCGGAAGCAAAAAAAGAGCTGAAGCTGTGGTTTAAGAAGTTTGATATTTTAAGTTGGTGGGATAAAAAGGTGGAAGATCTATCAAAAGGAATGGCGCAAAAAATCCAATTTATTGTGACCATTATCCATAAGCCGGAATTATTGATATTTGATGAACCTTTTAGTGGTTTCGATCCCATTAATGTGAATTTGTTGAAGAAAGAAATACTTCATTTGCGGGATAATGGCACTACCATAATTTTCTCCACACATAATATGGCTTCTGTAGAAGAAATATGCGATAATATTGCATTAATTAATAATTCGGAAACCATTTTGGAAGGTAAAATGACAGATATAAAAAATACTTATAAACGAAATGTATTCCAAATTGAGGCAAGAGGTGATTTAAATGAAATGCAATCAGCGATTGAAAAGGACTATGTGTTAGAAGATATTGAACAGATTGATGGTCAATTAAATATGAGAGTGAAGTTGAGTGAACAGCAGGCTTCTGCCGAATTAATTCGGCATATTTTAAACCATGGACAACTAACTAGTTTTAATGAGATTCTACCTAGTATGAATGATATCTTTATTCAAATGGTGAATGGTGTTGAGATGGAGGTTTGAGTTTAAGTTTAGAGTTCAAGGTTCAAAGTTCAAG
Organism: Bacteroidales bacterium; assembly: GCA_029938465.1. Lineage (GTDB taxonomy): Bacteria > Bacteroidota > Bacteroidia > Bacteroidales > UBA12170 > UBA12170. Next base: position 27,831 of record JAOZUW010000024.1, read on the forward strand.
GTTCAGAGTGTTAGCTTCCTGAGCGGACCCGATAACCATCGGGTCGAAGGATGCTTAAGGTAGGAAGTTCAAGGTTCAAAATTTAAAAAATTAGAGAAATGAATAAAATATCATTAATTATAAAAAGAGAATATTT
>JAOZUW010000024.1:28066-30366 GCA_029938465.1 Bacteroidales bacterium
TTTAAAAAATTAGAGAAATGAATAAAATATCATTAATTATAAAAAGAGAATATTTATCCAGAGTAAGGAAGAAATCCTTTATTGTGATGACTTTTTTAGGTCCGCTATTAATGGCAGCTGTGTGGATTGTCCCTTTTTATCTTTCCACAATTTCTGATGATGTAAAAATTATCTCAGTTTTGGATGAGAGTGGGTTGTTTTACAAAGGCTTAACAGGTGACGAACAAACCAAATTTGTAAAAGCATTACCTGATTTGGAAGAGGCCAAACAAAATTTGATTGATACCGACCAATATGCCTTATTATATATTCCTTTACCCCTAAGTCATATTCCTACTTCTGCTATTTTGTATTCCGATGGACAAGCCAGTTTGGAGGTGAAAATATATATTAAAAACACCATGAAAAGGGTAGTGGAGGATGAAAAACTAAAGCTTAAAGGTATCGATAGGGATGTGCTTAGAAGTATTCAAACAGATATTTATGTAAATTCCATAAAGCTTGATGGAAGTGGAAATGAAGAACAATCCTCAATGGAAATAAATATGGTATTGGGTTTGTTTTCTGCTATTTTAATCTATTTCTTTATCTTTATGTTTGGTGCTCAAGTGATGCGTGGTGTTATCGAAGAAAAAACAAGTAGAGTTATTGAGATTATTGTTTCATCTGTAAGACCCTTTCAGTTAATGATGGGTAAAATTCTGGGGATTGCAATGGTAGGTCTGACTCAGTTTTTGCTTTGGGTGTTACTTACTCTTATTATTATCACTGGTTTTCAGATGTTATATGCCGATGAATTGATTAAAATGCAACCTATGCCAAATTATACTTCCCAAGGTTTATTTCCTGAGGAAGGCCAGGAGGTAGTAGATCCTTTTGCCGAGGTTCAAGATGGTAGTCTAAGCTTTATGATAGAATCTATAATGGCCATTAATTTTACTGTGGTAATAGGAGCTTTTATCTTTTTCTTTATTGGAGGTTATTTACTCTATGCTGCTTTATTTGCAGCTATTGGTTCTGCAGTGGATAGTGAAGCCGACACCCAACAGTTTATGATTCCCATCACTATTCCTCTGATATTGAGCATTGTAATGGCGCAGTTTGTTATAAACGATCCTGGCGGACAAGTGGCTTTTTGGTTCTCTATGTTTCCTTTTACTTCTCCGGTAATTATGATGTTGCGTATTCCTTTTGGAGTTCCTATATGGCAAATATTCCTTTCAGGAGGATTGCTAATAGGAGGCTTTTTATTTACTACATGGATTGCAGCCCGAATATATCGTATAGGAATATTAATGTATGGAACAAAAGTAAACTATAAACAGCTTTGGAAATGGTTTTTTCAAGGGTGATAATTATTCAATTATATTTGTAAAAAAAAATAACAAAATGAAAAATAGGAATCTAATTAATAGTATCAGTTATATTTTAATCATTATTATTTTCTCACTTACAGCTTGTTCTCCGAATAATACTAAAGAGAATGGCGAAAAGAAAACAATAAGTGTAACTGTAGAGATTGGCGAAAATGGAACTACTACAACAATTGATACAGTGATAGTTAATGGTGATGAGTCTCAAGTGAAAACCATTGTAATGGGTATTAATAAGATGGTTTCTGATCATGAAGGAGATGTCCAAGAAGTTAAAGTAGAAGTTTTGGCAGATATAGATGAGTTGAAAGAGGATTATCATATTGAAATACAGCAAGCAAAAGATGAATTAAAGGATGCAGTGGCAGATTTGCAGAAAGAGTTGGCCAAGCTCAAATTAAATGATACAGAACGAGAGCGCATAGATAAGGCTGTAAAAAAATTGAAGGAAGTGGATTGGGAAGCGCATGCCGATCATCTGAAAATGGTCATATTGGATGCGCATACAGACTTTATGGATGATATGGAAGGAGAAGATGTGGAGATCATTATTAAAGGGGATGATACCATTAAGATTATAAAAAAAGTGATTCATATAGATAAAGACAAATAGTATTCTTGTTAGAATTTATTGAACTTGTTGCTAAATATAGAAGTGCCAGGATTTGTTTTTTAAACTTTTAACAAAAAGAATATCGTTTAGCGCGTGGATCAATCCAGCTCTGGCGAACCCGATTAGTAATGGGGTTGCAATCCGCTAGTATACAGCCTGAGTCATCTATAAATATACTAAGCCTCTGTTCGAACTTGCAAGTTTTAATAGCGGCTTAGTATAACATCACAAAATGCTAATCAATCATTATTTTCTTAAAGAAAAAAACAACTCGAGTGGGGCGCAACATCTAATATTTTTCACTACCTTTACAG
>JAOZUW010000229.1 GCA_029938465.1 Bacteroidales bacterium
TGGATTTATTTATTTGGCCACAGCCATTAAGATTGAAGATGGCGTATTCCGTTTTGAGTTGTTAAGCTTTACAAAAGTATATTTATATTTGGCTTATTTAGCACTTAGTTTTGTGGCTTTTATATTTGGTGCCGGAAGGCCTGGGCGTTCATTATTGGTATTTAGTATTATTAATGCGATATTATTAATTGTGGCTATGTTTTCATCAGGATATATTGCCATGTGGTCGCTTATTGGTACAGGATTATTTTTCTCCATAGGCTGGTCAAATATTTTCACTTTAGCTATAAAAAACCTTGGGAAATTCACTAGTCAGGGATCATCATTATTGGTTATGGCTATTGTAGGTGGCGCTGTATTACCCCGAATTCAAAGCGAAATCATTGAATCTTATAGCATTCAAACTTCTTTTATTATCCCACTATTGGGAATGGTATATTTGATGTATTATGGTTGGAGTGGACATAAAATACAGATAAAAAAAGGATAAAAATCTCAGTAATTTGCTTTTTGCAACGGTATTATATTATCCTATCTTTGCAAAAATTTTGATATGGAGTTTCAGATAGATAAGAGCGATAGTAAGAGTAAAGCCCGGGCTGGAGAAATTACCACAGATCACGGAAAAATTCAAACCCCTATATTTATGCCTGTAGGTACTGCGGGAGCGGTAAAGGCTGTGCATATTCGTGATATTAAGGAAGATACCAACGCTCAAATTATTCTTGGGAATACTTATCATTTATATCTGCGACCAGGAATGGAAGTGATGGAAGCTGCTGGAGGCTTACATAAATTCAATGGTTGGGATCGCCCAATTTTAACCGATAGTGGAGGCTATCAGGTTTACTCCTTGGCAGGAACTCGTAAGCTTACCGAAGAAGGTGTTTTGTTTCAGTCGCATATTGATGGTTCTCGTCATATGTTTAGCCCTGAAAAAGTAATGGATATTCAGCGTAGTATTGGTGCCGATATTATGATGGCTTTTGATGAATGCACACCTTATCCTTGTGATTATGAGTATGCTAAAAACAGTATGAACCTAACACATCGTTGGTTAGATAGATGTGTAACGCATTTTGAGAAAACGGAGGGATTATATGGCCATAAACAAGCACTTTTCCCTATAGTTCAAGGTAGTACTTATCCCGATTTGCGTAAAATTTCAGCCGAAACGATTGCAAAAGTAGGAGCTGAAGGAAATGCCATTGGTGGCCTTTCGGTAGGTGAACCGCACGAAATGATGTACGAAATGACCGAAGCCGTTTGTGATATTTTGCCTAAAGATAAACCTCGTTATTTGATGGGTGTTGGTACTCCGGCAAATATTTTGGAGAGCATTGCTTTGGGTGTAGACATGTTCGACTGTGTGATGCCCACACGTAATGGTAGAAATGGCATGCTTTTTACCAGCGAAGGCATCATCAATATTAAAAATAAAAAATGGTATAAAGATTTTTCTCCTATCGATGATAATGGTCTTTCTTTTGTTGACAGTCAGTATACGAAAGCTTATCTTCGGCATTTATTTATTGCCAAAGAAATACTCGGGCCAATGATTGCAAGTATGCATAATTTGCGCTTTTATTTGTGGTTGGTTGCCGAGGCACGAGCGCATATTCTGGCTGGTGATTTTGCTTCCTGGAAAAATATAATGATTCCTAAACTTCAAAACCGACTTTAATAGCCCATGTTTACGAAAATCGATAAATATATCATCAAAAAGTTTCTAGGAACTTTTTTCTACTCCATCGCACTTTTAGCGGGAGTGATTATAGTTTTCGATTTATCAGAAAAAATACAGGATTTATTAGAAAACCATGCACCTATATCAGAGATCATATTTGATTATTATTTTAACTTCATCCCTTATTTTATAAATCTCTTTAGCTATCTTTTTGTTTTTATTTCGGTTATCTATTTTACATCAAAGATGGCGACAAATACAGAGATTATTGCCATTCTTAGTAGTGGAGTAAGCTTTCGTCGTTTGTTACGCCCCTATTTTATAGCTGCTTTTCTTTTGGCTGTGCTTTCATTTGTATTGGCTAATTTCGTGATACCTCATACCAATATAAAGATGAGAGATTTTGAGCAAAAATATATTTCTAACCTGAATCTGGATAGAGGACACAATATACATTTTCAAGTCTCGAATAATAATTTTGTATATGTGGAAAGGTATGACCCAAAAACATATACTGCTCGGCGTTTTTCAATGGAAAAATTTGATGATTCCGGAACGCTTTTGTATAAACTAAATAGTAGAGAAGCTGTTTATGATACCATAAAAACCACTTGGGAAATAAAGGATTATTATATCAGAGAAATTGATGGATTTAAAGAAAAATTTAGCAAGGGAACCAGTATTGACACAGCTATTAATCTTCATCCCAAAGATTTGGTACTGATAAAAGAAGATTTTAAAGTCATGGATTTCTTTGAAATAAACCAGTTTATCAAAGATCAACAAATGAAAGGCGCTGGTAATGTGGTAGAATATCAGGTGGAGCAACAAAAAAGATTGGCTTTTCCTTTTGCCGCACTTATCCTTACTGTTATAGGTGTTTCGCTCTCGTCTCGAAAGATAAGAGGAGGAATGGGAATGCATCTTGGGCTAGGTATTGGACTTACTTTTCTGTATATCCTTTTTATGCAATTTGCTACAGTATTTTCTGTTTACGGAGGCTTATCGCCTTTCTTTGCTGCATGGATTCCAAATATTGTTTTTTCTGTTATTGCATTAGTTTTGCTTAAGCAGGCCCCTAAATAGTGATGGTGAGAGATCATCAAAAACTTCTAAAATAACGATTACATCCATCTTTTTTTATTCACAATAAATTGCTAATAAAATAATACACCTATGTCGTTATATG